>JALELK010000075.1 GCA_022768745.1 Lachnospiraceae bacterium | reverse complement strand
AATCAACAATAACATCGAAGTTACAGTGTTGGAGATTCGTGGCGACCAGGTGAAGATTGGCATTTCTGCTCCGAAGGATGTGCCGATTTATCGAAAGGAAGTATATTTGCAGATTCAGGAAGAAACCAAGGAAGCTATGAGTGTGGAAGGATTGGATGCACTCAAGGATTTGTTCTAGAGAATATATGATAGGGTGTATCTCAGTTATTATTAGAGATACACCCTATTTCAGTTATTTAAGAGAAAAGCCCTGGCGAAGAATGGAAATTAAATATGAACCTTGAAAAATCCGGGGTTAATAATTTTTACCATCGTCCGATATAAGATATAGAAGTTGTAACGAGAAGAGAACATTTATCACATGGAGGTGTGTAACAATGGGAATTGAAAGTATGAATCGTGTAAACAGTAGCAGTTATCAGGGACAGGGAAGTTCAGTAAACGCTACAAATGCAGTGCAGGCTGGAGCACAGGCGTCCATCACAGGGGCATCTATCGATGCACCGGTGAGAGATGATGTGGAAATCACCAGCGTAGCAGGCCAGGAGACAGGCGGAGCAAGGAAAACCTGGGAAGAGGGACAGGCCAGCAATGAGCAGATTAAAAAAGCCATTGAAAAGATAAACAAGGAAGCCCAGTACAACGGGGAAGCAATCTTTGGTATTCATGAGGCGACCAATCGTGTCACTATCAAGATTGTAGACAAAGATACAAAGAAAGTAATCAAAGAATTTCCACCGGAGAAGACATTAGATATGATTGCCAAAGTTTGGGAAATGGCAGGCATTATGGTGGATGAGAGAAGATAGGAGGTAGGACTATGTCATCAGGAATTCGTATGTCCGGTATGGTGTCCGGACTTGACACAGAATCCATTGTTCAGGCAATGGTTTCTACCCAGACAGCGAGAAAAGAGAAATACCAGAAAGCACAGACAAAGCTCCAGTGGAAGCAGAATGCCTATAAGTCCATTAACACTAAGGTATACAGCTTGTACAGCAAGATTAGTAACCTGCGTTTTTCCAGTGCTTACAATATGAAAAAAACTACAGTGTCTGATCCTACAAAGGCAACCATTACTGCATCAGGAACTGCAGTTAATGGAACACAGACTCTGCAGGTGAAGCAGTTGGCGAAATCCGGTTATCTTACCGGTGCCAAATTAAAAGCAGGCACCAAAGAAAGCAGCACTTTGGCAGATTTGGGATACACCGGGGGAGACACCTCCATTACCGTGCGTGTAGGTGGAGAGAATAAGAGTATTTCTGTAAACAGCAGTACCAAGATATCTGAGTTGGTAGATTCCCTAAAGGGAGCCGGAGTTAAGGCGAGCTTTGATGAGACCAATGGCAGAATCTTTGTCAGTGCGGCAAATACAGGTACAGCCAATGACTTCTCACTGACCGCCGCTGATATGAACGGATTAAATGCATTGGCAGCAGCAGGACTTAGTGTGGCTTCCGATGCAAACACAGCAGCATATAAGGCTAGTGCGGCCTATGCTATGGGTACTATGGGAATCGATGGCAACGGCAATGTGGTGAACTACTTCCAGAAGGATAGCGACGGAAATATCCTTTATGGTGCAGATGGAAAAGCTCTGGTCAATGCCGGAGTTACCTACAGCGAGGCAGAGACTCAAAAGGCTGTAAAGGAGATTTTGCAGAATTTAAAATCTGCCTACGATGAGAATGTAGATTTACAGTTGGAGAAGACCAATCTCAATAAAAAGATTGCCTATTCTGAGTCTAAGGATGCGGTTAATAAGTTCCTTGAGGATTTGCCGGAGGACAAAAAGGCAGACGGAGAGCAGTTGTTAAAGCTGTTAAAGGAGCCGGCTTCCAAGTATAAATATGTCACAGAAGATGGCGAGGTAAAAGAAGACTTCGAGTTCGTGGCAGGAGAGAATTCTCTGGAAAATACCATTAATAAATTGGCAAAGGATTTGGGTCTTATTACCACCACTACAAAGGATGATGGCACAGAGAGTGAGGACAGCTCTGCGTTGACAGCTCTGCGTTCCAACTACAGCAGCGTTCTTGCGGTGGATGACAATGCCCTGTACACAGAAGAGGATAAGCAGGCATACTATCTCTCTGAGGATGAGAGAACTGCATTAAAGGCTGAGGACGGACGCCTTGCTCAGATTGATGCTAAGACAGCAGAGAATCAGGTGGTTATCAATGACCCTAACAATAGTTACTGGGATGTGAAGGATTACACCAATGTGGATATAGATACCCTTTCCGCTGAAATTGCAGGCAAGATTACCACTGCAAAGGAAATCGTGGAGGGCAATGTCACTATTCCAATCAGCGAAGGCGCCACCAGAGTCGATGCCCAGGATGCTATGATTATTTTAAATAATGCAGAGTTTACCTCTGATACCAATACCTTTAGTATCAATGGCTTGACCATCAAGGCAACAGGGGAGACAAAGGATGGAGAGACCATCACCATCAGCACAGACACAGATACTCAGGGAATGTATGACAAGATTAAGGATTTCCTGTCAGAGTATAACTCTGTGATTAACGAGCTGAGTTCTCTGTATAACGCAGATTCAGCATCCGGTTATGAGCCTCTTACCGATGATGAAAAGGATTCTATGTCAGATTCAGAGATTGAGAAGTGGGAAACCAAGATAAAGGATTCCCTTTTGAGAAAAGACTCCATCATCGGCGGTGTGATGAATGCTATGACAGAGGCTATGGGAAAGGTCTATACCATCAATGGAAAGAATTACTCTCTGGGAAGTTTTGGTATCCAGACTTTAGGTTATCTGAATGCCGCTAAAAATGAAAACTACGCTTATCATATTGACGGGGATTCCGAGGATGAATCTTCTTCAGGTAAGACAGACAAATTGATGGATATGCTCACCAAAGAGCCGGAAGTGGTGGAAGAGTTTATGAAGTCTCTGACCTCCGGTTTATACAGTGCTTTGGACAGCAAGATGAAATCCAGCAATTTGAGCAGTGCTTATACCATCTACAACGACAAGCAGATGACAAAGGATTATAAAAACTATACCACTTTGATTAAGCAGTGGGAGGATAAGATTGCCGATTTGGAAGACAGATATTACAAGCAGTTTTCTAATATGGAGTCTCAGCTTGCAAAGATGCAGAGTTCTACATCTTCCCTTTCCGGATTATTAGGAAATTCATAATGGCATATGGAGGTAATAGATTATGACACAGACAAACGGATATAATGTGTATGCCAAAAATAAAATAACCACAGCCTCTCCGGCGGAGCCTACGCTGATGCTTTATGAGGGAGCCATCAAGTTTTGTAACATTGCTATTGTGGCAATCGAAAATCAGGATTATGCCAAGGCAAATACAAACATTCAAAAGGCGGAGCGTATCATCGGTGAGTTTCAGGCTACGTTGGATTTTAAATATCCGGTGGCAAAGGATTTTGACAATGTATACAAGTATCTGATGGAGCGTCTGATTAAGGCAAACATCAGGAAGGATACAGAGATTCTTGAGGAAGTGTTAAAGCACCTTCGCACTATGAGAGATACCTGGAAAGAGGTCATGAAGATGACCAAGAATGGCACCGTGGTAGCATAGGAGACATATAGATGGCAGAAAAAAGTTATGTACAGATGCTGCAGGACAGCCTGGATAAAAAGTGCGATATTTTACGTCAGTTACAGCTGTTGAGTCAGCAGCAGGGTGAGATTTTGCAGGATGAGGAAGCGGAGCCGGATGCCTTTGAAAAGAACGTTCAGGATAAAGAGGTGCTGATTCAGCAATTGCAAACTCTGGATGCAGGCTTTGAACAGGTCTTCTCCAAAGTGGAAGCGGAGCTACAGAATCATAAAGAAGCGTATAGAGACAATATTCTTCATATGCAGGAGAAAATCCGGGAGATTACAGAGCGCAGTGCCAGTTTGCAGGTGATGGAAAAACAAAACAAAGACCTGGCTACAAAGAAATTTGCCAATATCCGTTCCCAGGCCAGAGGATTGCGCCAGAGCGGTAAGGCGGTCAGTTCCTATTATCAGAATATGATGAAGACAGGAGCTATGGAGCCGCAGTTTATGGATAGTAAGAAATAATTTTTTAAAAAATTATTTTTCGCTATAAAGTATTGGAAAAGCCTTCCGATATATAAAGTACAAGGACAGGAAAACCTGTTCATGGAGGTGGTGATTCGGGGGTGTACGACCCGAAAACCCACCTATAACAAAAAACAAGTACATCTGCCAAGGATGGCAGATCATTTTCAAGGAGGAAAAAATTATGGTAGTACAACACAATATGCAGGCAGCAAACGCTAGCCGAGTTCTTAATGTAACAGCTGGACAGCAGGCAAAGAGCACAGAGAAGTTATCTTCTGGATACAAGATTAACCGTGCAGCAGATGATGCAGCAGGTCTTTCCATTTCTGAAAAGATGCGTAAGCAGATCAGAGGTTTGGACAGAGCTTCAACAAACGCACAGGATGGTGTATCTGCAGTACAGACAGCTGAAGGTGCATTAAACGAAGTTCACTCAATGCTTCAGAGAATGAATGAGTTGTCAGTTCAGGCAGCTAACGGAACAAACTCTACAAAGGATATCAAGGCAATCAGTGATGAGGTTGTTCAGTTGAAGACAGAGATGAACCGTATCGCAGATACTACAGATTTCAACGGTAAGAAGATGCTTGCCGGAGAAGGAGCACAGATTTTTGTTGGTTATACCACAGAAACAGCAAACAACATTACTATTGCTGGTAAGGGATTAAAGAGTGCAGTTTCAAAAATTACTTCATTCACAACATCTTCAGCAGCAAAGACAATGCTTGGAACAATCTCTACAGCAATCGAGAAGATTTCTGAGTTCCGTTCTGATTTTGGTGCTATCCAGAACAGACTTGAGCACACCATCGACAACTTGGATAACGTTGTTGAGAATGTAACATCTGCAGAGTCACGTATCCGTGATACAGATATGGCTGATGAGATGGTTAAGTACTCTAAGAATAACATTCTTACACAGGCTGGCCAGTCAATGCTTGCTCAGGCAAATCAGTCTACACAGGGTGTATTGTCATTACTTCAGTAATCTGAAGCATACAAAACAACCAAGAATTAAAGTATTCGTACACAATACTAAAAAGGGAGTCATAGAGTTCTATGACTCCCTTTACTGTATAGTGATAAGGAGAATCGGATGATAGAAAAACCATATATTAGTATCGTAATTCCCACTTATAATAGAGAAAATTTGATTTTGCGAGCAATCCAATCGGTGCAGAATCAAACCTATGAGAACTGGGAACTGATTGTGGTGGATGATGGATCCACGGACAACACAGAGCAGGCGATAAAGGGGCTAGATGATAAGAAAATCCGATATATAAAAAATGAAGAAAATATAGGGGCAGCGGCATCCAGAAATAGAGGTGCTGCCTTGGCACAGTATGACTATCTGGCATTTCAGGACAGTGACGATGTATGGAGAAGGGACAAATTAGAAAAACAAATGACCTATCTGTTGCAACATCCTCAGTTTGATATGGTATATAGTTCCTTTGTCAATCATCATTTGGATGGGACGGAGGTGTTGGTGCCAAATCAACAGGTGGGAGAGAGAGAAGGAGATCTGTTTTTTACACTACTGGTTAATAATGTGATAGGAGCTCCCACGATTTTATTAAAAAGGGATAATTTTTTGGAGAAAAAGGGATTTGACAAAAACCTTAGTGCATTGGAGGATTGGGACTTTGTATTGCGATTTTCTGAGACCAGCCAGATAGGTTTTTTACCGGAGGTGTTAGTCGATGCGTATCAGACCAAGGGAAGTGTGTCGTGGGATGGAGCGGGCTATTTTGAGGCGAAGTGCAAGATGTTAGCATCCCACTATCGAGAGGCACAAGAAGTCCAACTCTTTGATGATTTGGTAAAAAGTCTATTTCAGGATGCAGAGAGACGAGGAGTATTGCCCCCTGTACAAAGGATTTTTATGAAATATTTGGAGTTTTATATGAAATAGAAAAAATGTAAAAAAAAATATTTAGGGGTTAAGGGATTTGGATTTCCTCCGATATAGTATTTGTAAAGCAAAGGAAGTGCTTACGGGACATCAAATGATAACCGGTGTCAGATGTTCCTAATATGAATGAAAAGATTAAATTAAAAGGATATTAGTTCTTATTTCAAGGAGGAAAAAATTATGGTAGTACAACACAATATGCAGGCAGCAAATGCTAGCCGAGTTCTCAATGTAACAGCAAATCAGCAGGCAAAGAGCACAGAGAAATTATCTTCAGGATACAGAATCAACCGTGCAGCAGATGATGCAGCAGGCCTTTCTATTTCTGAAAAGATGCGTAAGCAGATCAGAGGCTTGGACAGAGCTTCAACAAACGCACAGGATGGTGT
>JALELK010000050.1 GCA_022768745.1 Lachnospiraceae bacterium | reverse complement strand
CACAACTCCGCCGGTCGATGAAAATTACGCCGCGCTCGTCAAAAAGCACGGAAAGCTTGCGGTCTGGCTGCTTACAACAGCCGAAGAAGCCGCGCGTGCCGAGAAGCTCGGCGCTTGCATTGCCGAGACCGACGGTCGTTTGAAACCGTAAAAATTCGCCGCAGGAAACGATATTGCTTGCCTGCGGCGTTTTTATTTGAATTCGCAGCCGTCGACGTGGTCGTTGATCATGCCGATTGCCTGCATGAATGAGTACACAATTGTCGATCCGACAAAGCTGAACCCGAGATTCTTAAGGTCGCGGCTGATTCTGTCAGACAGCTCGCTCGTCGGCGGAATGTCGGCAATTGTTTTCGGGTGGTTGATAATCGGTTCGTTTCCGACATAGCTCCAGATGAATTTATCAAAGCTGCCGAATTTCGATTGAATTTCGAGGTAGTGCTCGGCGTTTTTGACAGCCGCGCAGATTTTTCTGCGATTCCGGATTATTGCGGGATTCTGCATCAGCTCGTCGATTTTCTTTCGGTCAAAGCGCGCGACCTTCGCGGGGTCGAAATTATCGAAGGCTTCGCGAAATGCGTCGCGCTTTTTCAGGATCGTTATCCATGAAAGTCCCGCCTGCATTCCCTCGAGAATCAGGAATTCGAAGAGCTTTTGGTCATCGTGGAGCGGTTTGCCCCATTCATTGTCGTGGTAGGCGATGTAAAGCGGGTCGCTGCCCGCCCATGCGCAGCGGTATTGTTCCATAGTTTATTTCAAAAATTTTGGGCTATACCTAAGGAAACGCTGATTTTAGGTTGTTTTCACACGAAAAAGCCCATAAATTTAAGCCTTTTTCGCGTGAAAACTCCAATTATTCAGCTTATCCCCAAGTACAGCCCATATTTTATTTCTGTAATATTACTGCTGGTCAGCCGGCTTCATCGTCGGGAAAAGCAGCACATCTCTGATTGCCGCCGAATCGGTCAGCAGCATGCACATTCTGTCGATTCCGTAACCGATTCCGCCTGTGGGAGGCATACCGATCTCAAGCGCGTTCAGGAAGTCCTCATCAGTGTGATTTGCTTCCTCGTCGCCAGCCGCGAACTGCTCCTCCTGCGCTGCGAATCTCGCGCGCTGGTCGATCGGGTCGTTCAGCTCCGAATATGCGTTCGCCATCTCCCAGCCGTTCATGAAGAATTCAAAACGCTCGACATAATCGGGATTATCCGGCTTCTTCTTCGTCAGCGGCGAGATCTCGATCGGGTGATCCATGACAAATGTCGGCTGAATCAGATGCTCCTCGACAAACTCCTCGAAGAAGAGATTCAGAATATCGCCCTTCTTATGGCGTTCTTCATATTCAACATGATGTTCTTCTGCTAATCTCTTTGCTTCTTCATCATCTGCCACCTGGTCAAAGTCAATGCCAGCATATTTCTTAACAGCATCTGTCATAGTAAGACGTGCAAATGGCTTTCCTAAATCAATTTCTGTTCCTTGGTAAGAAATCTTAGTTCCACCACAAACGGTCTCAGCCAGATAACGGAACATACTCTCTGTTAGTTCCATCATTCCCTCGTAGTCTGTATATGCCTGGTACAACTCCATCAGTGTAAATTCCGGATTGTGTCTGGTGTCAACACCCTCGTTACGGAATACACGACCGATTTCATAAACACGCTCCAATCCGCCTACAATCAATCTCTTCAGATACAATTCCAGGGAAATACGAAGTTTTACATCCTCATTCAAAGCATTGTAATGAGTCTCAAATGGTCTGGCAGCAGCACCACCGGCATTGGAAACCAGCATCGGTGTCTCCACTTCCATAAATCCTCTGCCATCCAAGAACTTACGAATCTCTTTGATAATCTGAGAACGCTTAATAAACACGTTCTTAGACTCCTCATTCATAATCAAATCAACATAACGCTGACGATAGCGGGCGTCCGTATCTGTTAAACCATGGAATTTTTCAGGGAGAATCTGCAATGACTTGGAGAGCAATGTCATCTCCGAAGCATGGATAGAAACCTCACCTGTCTTTGTACGGAATGCATAACCCTTAACACCCCAGATATCACCGATATCTGACTTTTTAAAGGTTGCATAAAGGTCTTCCCCGATGGAATCCCTTGCCACATAAATCTGAATGTCGCCCTTTAAATCTCTGATATTTGCAAAAGAAGCCTTACCCATAACACGCTTAAACATCATACGTCCTGCAATGCATACGTTGATTGGATCTGCGTCCATAATGCTTCTTCTCTCTTCATAATCTGCCTTTATCACTTCTCTGGCAGCCTCTTCGTCCATTCCCTCTGTCTCAGGAGCTTTTCTTCCTGCCAAAAGCTTTTCCTCATGAGCAGTATACTGTTCCTTTACATCTGTGGTGTGATGAGTCACATCATACTTTGTAATCTGAAATGGATCCTGTCCTGCCTCCTGAAGATTGGCAAGCTTCTCACGACGAACCTTAAGCAACTGGTTAACGTCCTGGCCCTGGTTATTGTTCTGATTTGCCATATCCTACCTCTTCTATCTGTTAGTTTGATCTCTGAATCTCTAAAATCTTGTACTGTAACTCTCCTGCAGGAGTCTCAACAGTAACGGTATCTCCAACCTTTGCTCCGATGATAGCCTTTCCTACCGGTGACTCATTGGAAATCTTTCCTGTCAAGCTGTTGGCCTCTGTAGAACCAACAATTTTGTATTCTAATTTCTCATCGAATTCGCAATCGTAGATAACTACCTTACATCCAATGCTTACTTTGTCCTTGTCTGCTTCCTCTTCAAGAACAACTTCTGCATTCTTTAAAATCTTTTCCAGTTCTTCAATACGAGCCTCGATATCACGCTGCTCATCCTTCGCTGCATCGTATTCCGCATTCTCTGAAAGATCTCCCTGCTCGCGGGCTTCTTTAATCTTCTGTGAAACCTCCTTACGTTTGTTTACCTTAAGATCATCTAATTCGTCCTCTAATTTCTTAAGTCCTTCGTAAGTTAAGATATTTTTCTTTTCCATGGTTTTCATACCCTTTCTTTTAATTGATTTGCCCTGCCTGATGTGGTCCCCTCATCTGATTTCCTTCTATAGGCAGAGTATCACACAGTAAGAAACATTATAGCCATCCAAAGCTCTGTTGTCAATGGATTCCGCCATTTAATATGCCATAAAACAGCTCCTCTAACTCACTGTAAGTGGTCACCTCATTAATCATCCCTCGGAGTTTTGCGGAATTTTTATAGCCGGCAGTATACCATGCGGCATGCTTTCTAAATTCACGGATACCGTAAAGTTCTTCTCCCTTAAAATTAATCTGCATCCTGGCATGGCGAAGCATGGTCTCTATCATCTCCTCCATAGGAGGCTTTCCTATCAACTCTCCGGTTTCAAAATAATGAAGAATCTGGTGGAATATCCAAGGATTGCCCTGGGCACCCCGGCCAATCATAAATCCGTCACAGCCGGTCTGCTCTTTCATGGCAATCACATCTTTTGCATCCAGAATATCCCCATTGCCAATGACCGGAATGGAAACTGCATCCTTTACCTGAGCAATAATATCCCAATCCGCTTTTCCGGAATAATATTGTTCTCTGGTTCTTCCGTGAACAGCAATGGCGGCCACTCCTGCGTCCTCTGCAATTTTAGCCATCTCCACCGCGTTGATGTGCTCCTCATCAAAACCTTTTCGGATTTTTACCGTCACAGGCTTTTTGATTGCCTTCACCGTCTTCCTCAAAATTTCTCCCGCCAGTTTTGGATTTTTCATCAGCGCGGAGCCATCTCCGTTATTGACCACCTTAGGCACCGGACACCCCATATTGATATCTAAAATGTCAAAGGGCTTGTCCTCAATCTTTTTTGCCATCTCGCTGATGCAATCCGGATCTGAGCCGAACAACTGCAGGGAAACCGGGCGTTCCCTTTCATCCACCTCCAGAAGTTGATAGGTATTTTTGTTGTTATACTGCAAAGCCTTGGCACTCACCATCTCCATGCAGATGAGACCTGCTCCCTGTTCCTTGGCTAACAAACGAAATGGCAGGTCGGTAACGCCTGCCATGGGTGCAAGTATTAAGTTATTTTCCAATGTGACAGAACCTATCTGTAGCCCTGTCACCGGTTGCTTATTACTCATATTGTTCTGTTATCTTCCTTGCTTATTATAAATGAAACGCATACCCTGTAACGTGAGATTCGGGTCATAAACGTCAATGCAATTGGTCTCCTGTGAAATCATTCCCCCGAGACCACCGGTGGCAACCACCTTAACATTGTCAAATCCGGATTCTTCAATCATATGTTTCACAATGTATTCTGTCTGACCAATCTGACCGTATACCAAACCTGCCTGCATAGAAGATATGGTCTCCTTTGCCAAAATATGGTCCGGTTTGCGGATTTCAATTTCAGGAAGTTTTGCCGCATCTTCCCAAAGTGCCTTGGCAGAAATCCGAATACCGGGTGCTGTAACTCCTGAGATAAAAGCGCCGTCCGGTCCCACCAAATCATATGTAGTAGCTGTTCCAAAATCCAATACCAACACAGGTCCGCCGTACAATTCATAGGCGCCTGCCGCATCCACAATTCGGTCTGCACCAATCTGTTTGGGATTCTCCGTAATCACCTTGATGCCTGTCCGAATGCCGGATTCCACAATCACCGGATGAATATTAAAATATTTTATCACGCCACTGATAAGAGAGTGCATCACGGCAGGAACAACGCTTGCTATAATAGCATCATTAATGTCCTCTTTTGCAATGTCATTGGTAACTAAAATCTCCCCAATGGCCACACCATATTCATCTGATGTTCTGGGAATATTTGTGGTGATACGAAAGGTTCCCTCCAGCTTTTCTCCCCGGAAAATTCCGATGGTAATATTGGTATTACCCACGTCAATTGCCATTAACATAATTTTTCGTCTCCTTTACTCTTCTTCCTGGTAAGCCTCTCCCAGGCAAAATACCCGGTAATACATTTCCAGAGATTCAAACAACTCTTCCTTTTCCCGTTGCAGCTGTTTTATCTTAAGTACGCTTCCTATCTCATCGTAGAGAATATCGTCCTCCTGAGTCTGGGTCCGCATCTGCAAATTTCCCTCTTCGTCAAACACTAGTTGCAAAACGCCTCCCACATCCGCAGTGAACAACACACACATAATATGCAGTTCGTCTTTAATGCCCTGAGGCAATGAAGAAAACATCTCATTGAAATAATATTTTTTGTTGTAGGCACTGGCGCCACACAACACAATTTCATCCTGTTCCATTTCTTTATTCCTTGTCGTTTATTTTATACATAGCCATAGATTCCACGGACAGAAACCTCTCCTGCATCTACCCGACGCAAATCCTCTTTTGTCTCCACCAAAAGAGCTCCCGACTCATCAATCCCCCGGGCGATTCCCTCCCATGGTTCCTTGGGATCCATAACCCGGACTTGTCGGTTCCGATTTGCCAAAAATCGATTGTATTCCTCCATAACCACGCTCAAGTCTCCTGTCATAGAGAACACTTCATAGAGCAGAGCAAACTCCTCCCAGATTCTGCGAGTCAGTTCCTGACATGACTCCGGGGGCAAATCTCCTCTCCCCATCTGGTGACTTTCCATATCCAACGAGGTAGCCTTGTCCAAAAGCTCCTCCGGGAAATTGCGGTTGTGAACATTGACGCCAATCCCCACCACAACATACTCTGCTTTTTGCTGTTCCAGAGAAAGTTCTGTCAGAATTCCGCAAATCTTTTTCCCGTTTCTCACAATATCGTTGGGCCATTTGATTTCTGTATCAATATCATACAACCCATAAATCGCCCGGCGCACTGCCAAAGCCGCCACCAAAGTAAGACTGGAAAGGCACTCAACAGGAAGAGTGGGACGAAGCAACAAACTGGTGGCAATACTCTCCCCCACAGGAGATTTCCAGTCATGTCCGCTTCGACCTCTTCCGGCGCTTTGCATCCCCGCAGAAACCACAAGACCTTCCTCTGCTCCCTGTGCCGCTCGGCGTTTTATCTCATTATTTGTAGAATCAATGGTTTCAAAATACTGATAATCTAATGCTAACATTATTTTTCGCCGCCTAATGTGGCATACATAATTGCCTTGATGGAGTGCATACGATTTTCCGCCTCATCAAATACTACGGACTGGGCGCTTTCAAATACCTGATCCGTCACTTCCATCTCTGTAAGCCCAAATTTCTCGTGAATTTCTTTTCCCACGGTGGTATTTAAATCATGGAATGCCGGCAAACAGTGCATAAACACTGCAGAATCTTTTGCATAGGACATTGCCTTTTCATTTACCTGATATGGAAGAAGGTCATGAATTCTCTCCTCCCAAACTTCCGTAGGTTCACCCATGGAAACCCACACATCCGTATAAATCACATCTGCATCCTTGCATCCCTCCTGTACATCTTCTGTAAGAGTAATGGATGCTCCGGTCTCCTTTGCTATCTCCTGACAGGTCTCTACCAATGCCTTATCCGGAAAATATTTTTTGTTGGTGCAAGCCACAAAGTCCATACCCAGTTTTGCACAGGTCACCATAAGAGAATTTCCCATATTGTAACGGGCATCACCCATATAGACAAACCGGATGCCCTCAAGTTTGCCGAATTTTTCCTTGATGGTCAGCATATCTGCAATCATCTGTGTAGGATGAAACTCATTGGTAAGACCGTTCCATACCGGAACACCGGCATACTCTGCCAACTGCTCCACAATCTCCTGTCCATACCCACGATATTCAATACCATCAAACATACGTCCCAAAACCCGGGCAGTATCCTGAATACTCTCCTTCTTTCCAATCTGGGAACCGGAAGGATCTAAGTATGTCACATGCATTCCCAAATCATGGGCTGCCACTTCAAAAGAGCAACGGGTTCTGGTACTGGTCTTCTCAAAAATCAAGGCAATGTTTTTTCCTTTCAAAACATCATGTGCCACACCGTTTTTCTTTTTTGCTTTCAATTCTGCGGACAAATCAATGAGATATCTGATTTCATCCGGTGTATAGTCCAACAATTTTAAAAAATTACGTCCTGCTAAGTTCATTGGTATCTCCTCGTCTATTTCTCGTCTTTTGCAATCTCCGTGATTGATTTTACCAGGCCGGCTACTCCCTGAATTTCTGACGGAATAATAATCTTGGTTGCATTACCATCTGCTGCCTTGGCAAATGCCTCCAGGCTCTTCAACTGAAGAACCGCCTCATCTGCCGATGCCTCTTTCAAGTAACGGAGTCCCTCTGCATTGGCTGACTGAACCTTTAAGATAGCCTCAGCCTCACCTTCTGCCTGACGGATGGTTGCCTCCTTCTGGGCCTCTGCACGTAAAATCTGTGCCTGCTTCTCTGCTTCTGCATCCAGAATCGCAGATTCCTTCTTTCCTTCTGCAATCAGGATAGTAGATTTTTTCTCACCTTCTGCAATCAGAATAGCCTCTCTTCGCTCACGCTCCGCCTTCATCTGTTTTTCCATGGCATCACGGATGGCTGCCGGAGGGATAATGTTTTTCACTTCTACTCGATTGACCTTGATTCCCCATGGGTCCGTTGCCACGTCAAGGGCAGCTCTCATCTTTGTATTGATGGTTTCTCTGGAAGTCAGTGTCTCATCCAATTCCAAATCACCGATAATATTTCTCAGTGTAGTAGCCGTCAAATTCTCGATTGCCATAATTGGATTTTCCACACCATAACAATAAAGCTTTGGATCTGTAATCTGATAGTATACAACTGTATCAATCTGCATTGTTACATTATCTTTGGTGATAACCGGCTGAGGTGGGAAGTCTACCACCTGCTCCTTTAAGTTTACGTTTCTTGCTACCCGGTCAACAAAAGGAACCTTGAAGTGAAGCCCTACAGACCAGGTTGTTAAATATGCGCCCAATCTCTCGATTACCATAGCGTGTGCCTGAGGCACAACCTTAATGCATGAAATCACCAGAATCAACGCAATTACAATAATTACAATTGTCACGACCATAATTTTTACCTCCAAATCTATTATACTTATAAAATTATCTTTATATTACATCACCACCCACTTTTTCGCAACAAAACAAAGAAGATGTACCCACATATTTGTATACAAAAATAGGAGCCAGACATTTCATCTGACTCCTACGTAAAATTTCATTTAGAAAAATACGTGATTTCCAATCACAACGCCGCCTCGACCACTGCTGACAGGTCTGAAGCTAAGAGCTCCGCCGGTATTATCTGTTCCGGCCAACGCTGCTGCTGCCGCCTGCATACAGGATCCGCTAGGACCGGATGCTGCTACTGCTGCAACCTTACCGGATGCTGCCGGTGTAAACTGTCCACTCTGGTAGACAACTCCTGATATAGAACCGGGATATCCGCCGCTTCTCATACGGTTTACAACAACGGCTCCCACGGCCACCTGACCTTCATATCCCTCGTTTCCGGCTTCGCACTGAATCAGTGCTGCCAAAAGAGTTGTATCATCCACACTGGCTGCCACTGCTGCATTTTGAACAGTAACCGCTTTTGCTCTCTCTGCAGCCTCTTTTGCCTTGGCTGCCGCAATAGCTTCCTGCTCTTCCTGAACTGTGATTGCTTTTCCGGTGTTTAAGGAAACATCCACCAAATCAGCACTGACATATCCCACAGTTCCTTCACTCTTGACAGGGACCCATCCGTCTACTGCCTGATTCTGTGTATCCACCTCAACGGTATCACCCTGAGCCATAACCGTAAGGATTCCACCTTCTGTATCCGCTGAAGAACGAACACGAACGCCTCCCTCTTTTGCGGTAGCGTATGTGGTACAAACGCTGTTGGCCAACTCATATGCTTCATCACCCACAACACAGTAATCTGCGGAAGCAAATCCTGATACATTGCCGGATGAAACCTGATACCATCCATTTTCTTCACTTGCTACATCGGCTACATCACCTTTTCGCAACTTACCGACGATTTCACTGTTGGCATCTGCTGCAGCTCTCACATACAAGAACTCGTCTACATTTGCCATCAATTTCTTTTCCCATTCCGGGTATTTTGCACTGTCCGAAGACTTAGCAACAACAGTAACATCGGCTTCCTGAACCTCGGCATTGGCATAAGCCTTTGCCTCTATGCTGCTGACGGTATTTACAATACCCGCTGTGCGGTATCCAGTGGCAAGAGAAGTATTTGCGCCAGCCTTTGGACTACCAACAGAAACTGTCGTCATAGCCACCAGTGAAAGTGCAACAGCTGTGCCCTGCACCAGGCGCTTCTTACTCATCATCTTCATATAAATAATTCCTCCATATTCACGCAATTCTCTATATAGTATTGCGTTTGTATGATATTTTATTCATAATTTGTTACATTTGTTACAAATTTGTTACGCTGAAATTATAACAATATGAAAATAATTTGTCAAGTTTTCCGATTTTCCACCTGTTTTTTCAGAGCGTCTATGAAAAAAATCCTGCCAGAACTTCCTGTAAAATCTGCTCTTTCTGCCTCTCATCCATAGATGGTTTTACTGGCCTCTCCGGTATTCGTTCCACAACTCCGGTTTCTTTTTCATCTTCCAGAATGTAGGCGAGATATCTCTCCACTTTTTTTGCAATTTTATGTACTTCTCTCTTTAATAAGAAAAGAGCCGTGGTCTGCACCAAGAGCAATCCCCCTACGCCAATTATGAAATAATAAATCAGTGGAATCTCCATAGCATATCTCCTCCTCCTTTTGAATATGCTCTCATTGTAAACGGACACATCCGCGAAAAATGGAGAACCAAGTACATAGGCTTGACAATTCCGCAAAGGAGGTTAAGATTATTTATATTGAAAAAAAGGAGTTTCTTATGAAAAAGATTGTTATGACAGGTGGAGGAACCGCAGGCCATGTGACACCAAATATTGCCCTGCTTCCTTCCTTAAAAAAAGAAGGATATGAAATCAGCTACATTGGTTCTTACGATGGCATTGAAAAGGGCCTGATGGAAGCACAAAATGTTACCTATTACGGAATCAGTTCCGGTAAACTTCGCAGATATCACTCTTGGAAAAACTTTTCGGACCCTTTTAAGGTCATCAAAGGTTTTTTTCAGGCCAGACATCTTCTTGGTAAAATCAAGCCGGATGTGGTCTTTTCCAAAGGTGGATTTGTCTCTGTTCCCGTAGTTATGGCTGCGAAAACCAAAGGCATTCCTGCCATCATTCACGAATCGGATCTGACACCGGGTCTTGCAAATAAACTGGCCATTCCAAATGCAACAAAAGTTTGTTGCAACTTCCCTGAAACCATTCCCTATCTTCCGTCAGGGAAGGCCGTACTTACAGGCTCACCTATTCGTCAGGAGCTTCTCCACGGAAGCAAAGAAAAGGCTATGAAGTTCTGTGGATTCCGCAATGACCTGCCGGTACTTATGATTATGGGCGGAAGCATTGGTTCTGTTTACATCAACAATGCTGTCAGAGGTTGTATTGATGACCTATTGAAAAAATATCAGATTATCCATCTGTGCGGCAAAGGAAATCTGGATTACTCTTTGAAAAACAAAACCGGTTATGCCCAGTTTGAATACATCAGCGAAGAACTTCCTGATTTATTTGCAGCCGCCGATATTGTCATCGCCCGGGCAGGAGCAAACTCCATATGTGAGTTATTGGCACTGCGCAAACCAAATATTTTAATTCCACTGGGATTAAACGCCAGCCGCGGCGACCAGATTTTAAATGCAAAATCCTTTGAAAAGCAAGGATTCTCCGTGGTTTTGGAAGAGGAAAAAGTCACTTCTGATACCTTAAAATCCACATTGGATGAAGTGATGAAAAATCGTCAGAAATACATCGACGCTATGGAAAACAGCGGACAGATGGATGCCATCGGCACCATTATGGGATTAATCAAAGACGTTACGAAGTAAGTTAAATCTAAAAATACGCCCTTGGGTATATTTGTGTATACCTCAGCAGACACGCTTTCGCTTGGGACGAAACGTAACGGCACTAAATTCGCACATGTGCTCATTAAGTGCCGACGTTTCTTTACAGTCTGCCGAGGTATCACACAATATATCCAAGGGCTTGTTTATGTCATAGATTTAAAACTAAATATTAACATCCAGATATTAATAACTAAAATTTTATATAGCAAAGTCAAATTTATACCGAAAAGACATTTTCTTAGTAGCTTGATAAAACGGTATAACCAAACTAGATTTACATCTTAATGGTATTGTGGATTTCGTCCATCTCTTCTGCTGAAAAATCGGTATGTCCCCAGGTGACATCCGTTTTTACACCGTCAGCATAACGTGGAATCAGATGCAAATGAAAATGATGCACTGTCTGACCGGCAACTTCGCCATTATTCTGAACCAGATTCATACCGTCACATCCCAAAGATTCCTTTAAGTGGGAGCCAACTTTTTTGGCCAAAGGCAAAACCTTTTGTGCCACTTCATCAGGCATTTCAAACAGATTTGCATAGTGTTCCTTCGGGATTACAAGGCAATG
>JALELK010000046.1 GCA_022768745.1 Lachnospiraceae bacterium | reverse complement strand
CCAGTCCATAATGCTCTCATCATAAGGGATGCATCTCCTTTCTACTCACTATACCCGTCCTACACTGTTAACCGCTTTATCCAAGGTGGAATCCTCTGTCTGAATCACCTTTTGTCCAGCCTCATAGGCTCTGGAAAGGGTAATCATCTGAACCATCTCATCAATTACGTTAACATTAGAAGCTTCGAGGCATCCTTGCTCTATGGAAGCATTCGAGGCAATAACCTGACCACCGTTTACCAAATCGTACAGATTCTCGCCATATTTTGAAATATAATTATAATCCGCAAAATCTACAACGCCGATATCACCCACAACCTGATTGTTCTGGAGGATATTGCCTTCATTGTCCACAACAAACTCCTGATTGGGATTAATCCTCACATAGTTTGCTGGATTATCATTGGAATTCAATGCGCCATTACGGTTCAAAACATAATCTCCGTCCACAGTACGCAAATATCCCTGATTATCTACTGTAAATGCACCATCCCTGGTGTATTTGATGGATCTAGTACCATCTTTTGAAGTGAAGGAAATGGCATAGAATCCGTCTCCTGCCAGTGCCAAATCGGTAGAGTTATCTGTCATCTGATAACTTCCCTGGTCCCAATTGGTATAGGTCTCTCCAACCTTTACACCTAAACTGATGGCACCGATACGCTGTGGCAAATTGTCTGATGAGGTATCTTTAATCTTAATCGCCAGCTGGTGGTCGAAGGATTGGTTCACCATTCCCTCTCTCTTATATCCACTGGTAGCTGCATTGGCAAGATTGTTTGCCACCACATCCAAGCGCTTTTGTTCATTTACCATACCTGTGTAACCGGTATACAGTCCTTTTACCATGGAAACTCTCCTTCAAATGATGTACTTTGAACATTTTATATATCGGTATTTTCCCAGGAAAACATTAGTCTTCTGTATTCTCTCCGGATAAAAATTCTACGAATTTTCCTGTACCGATGGCAACACAGGTAGTCGCCTCCTCTGCCGTCATAGTATTGATGCCGGTACGCTCTTCAATCAACTCTTCCAAACCACGAAGTAAAGCTCCGCCACCGGTTAAAACAATACCTCTGTCTGCCACGTCAGCTGCCAACTCCGGCGGAGTCTTCTCCAATACGGAGTGGATAGCTTCCACAATCTGAAGGGTAGGCTCACGCAAAGCCTCCTCTGTCTCCTCTGAACTCACCTGAATGGTCTTTGGCAGACCGGTTACCAGGTTACGTCCGCGGACATCCATGGTCTCCGGTGTAGGCAATGGATAGCAGGTTCCGATTTTAATCTTGATATCCTCTGCGGTACGCTCACCAATCAGAAGATTATGTTTCTTTCTCATATAACGGACAATGGCCTCATCGAAGTCATCTCCGGCAATTTTGATAGAAGTGCTCACAACAGAGCCTCCCAAAGAAATCACTGCAATATCCGCTGTACCACCGCCGATATCTACAATCATATTTCCGCAAGGTCTGGAAATGTCAATACCTGCACCAATGGCTGCTGCAATCGGCTCCTCAATAATAGAAACTTCTCTTGCACCGGCTGCGTAGGTTGCATCTTCTACTGCACGCTTCTCCACCTCAGTGGCACCACTTGGGATGCACACACTAATACGAGGCTTACGGTAACTCTTCTTTCCCATAGCCTTCTGAATGAAGTATTTAATCATTTTTTCTGTAACTGTATAATCTGAAATCACACCCTGGCGAAGAGGACGAACTGCCACGATGTTGCCCGGTGTTCTTCCAAGCATCAAACGCGCTTCCTCTCCGATGGCTTTGATTCTGTTTGTATCTCTGTCAAAAGCCACTACAGAAGGCTCTTTCAAAACAACACCCTTTCCTCTCACATATACCAGGATGCTGGCTGTACCCAAATCAATTCCGATATCACTTGAAACCATTCTGTTTCTCCTTTCAGTCTTCCTTTATGCCAAGTGGACACACTCCACCTAATGATAGTTTTGCATTCTAATTTCAATTATATACAAAAGTTACCAATTTTCAATGAATTTTTTACTTGTCTAAATACTTCTTAATATATTGCCCTGTATAGGAAGATTTATTCTTTGCAACCTCCTCCGGTGTGCCGTATGCAACCACGGTTCCACCCCGGTCTCCGCCTTCCGGTCCCATATCAATAATGTAGTCCGCTGTCTTTATCACATCCAGGTTGTGTTCTATCACAACCACTGTGTTTCCACCCTCTGACAGTTTACGCAATATGGTCACCAATTTATTCACATCATCAAAGTGAAGTCCTGTGGTAGGCTCGTCCAAAACATAAATGGTTCGTCCGGTACTTCTCCGGCTCAGCTCCGTTGCCAGTTTGATTCTCTGGGCTTCACCACCGGATAGGGTCGTGGACGGCTGACCCAGTTTCAAATAGGACAATCCCACATCATACAGAGTCTGGATTTTCCGGTGAATAGAAGGAACATTTTCAAAGAAATGCAGAGCCTCCTCCACGGTCATATCCAACACATCATAAATGGATTTTCCCTTGTACTTTACCTCTAAAGTTTCACGGTTATATCTCTTGCCACCGCATACCTCACAAGGCACATACACATCCGGCAAAAAGTGCATCTCGATTTTAATGATTCCATCCCCGGAACAGGCTTCGCATCGACCACCTTTGACATTGAAGCTGAAACGACCTTTTGAATAACCTCTTGCTTTTGCGTCGGCGGTTGCAGCAAATAAGTCACGAATCATGTCGAAAACACCGGTATAAGTAGCCGGGTTAGACCTTGGGGTACGACCGATTGGCGACTGGTCGATATCAATAATCTTGTCCAACTGCTCAATGCCTTCGATATCGTCATGTTTGCCAGGCACCTTGTGGGCACGATTTAAGTCCTTTGCCAGGCGTTTATACAAAATCTCATTGGTGAGAGAACTTTTACCGGAGCCGGAAACCCCGGTGATACAGGTCATCACTCCCAACGGAATCTGCACATCAATGTTTTTCAGGTTGTTTTCCCTGGCTCCTCTGACTGTGAGAAATCCTGTGGGATTTCTCCTCTCCTTTGGAACCGGAATGGTCATCTTTCCGCTCAGGTATGCTCCGGTAATAGAGTTTGGATTGGCCATAACCTCCTCCGGTGTGCCGATGGCAACCACTTCTCCACCGTGTTTGCCGGCACCGGGACCGATATCCACAAGACAGTCTGCCTGAAGCATCGTATCCTCATCATGTTCCACCACAATCAAGGTATTGCCCAAATCCCGAAGTCCCTTTAGGGAAGCCAGAAGTTTGTCATTATCCCTCTGGTGAAGTCCGATACTTGGCTCGTCCAAAATATAGGCTACCCCCACCAGACCGGAACCAATCTGTGTAGCCAGACGGATTCGCTGGGCCTCACCACCGGACAGCGTACCGGTAGCTCTGGATAGGGAGAGGTAATCCAATCCCACATCCACCAAAAATCCCACACGACCTCGGATTTCTTTCAAAATCTGATGTCCGATTTTTTCCTGCTGGTCTGTGAGTTGTAAATTCTCCAAAAAGACCTGTAAATCCCGGATAGGCAACTGGGTCATCTCAAAAATATTTTTGTCAGCCACCGTCACTGCCAGGGATTCTTTTTTCAGACGCTGTCCTTTACAGAGAGGGCAGTCGCTGATATTCATAAACTCCTCGTACTCTTTTTTCATAGTCTCAGAGTGGGTCTCCCGATATCTGCGGTTGACATTGGCAATGAGTCCCTCAAAGCAGATATCATATACACCTTCCCCACGCTGTCCCTTGTAATGTACCGGAACCGTCCGGTCAAATCCATAGATAAATTTGTGGCGGATATCCTTTGGCAAATCCTTATATGGAGTGTCAAGAGAGAAGCCGTATTCTTTGGACAACGCCTCCAAAACCGCATGTGTAAAGCTCTTTTTATCGTTGGCAGACTGCCAGCCCAAAACCGTGACACAGCCCTCGTTAAAGGAAAGCCGCTTGTCCGGTATCATCAATTCCTCGTCAAATTCCATCTTGAATCCCAGACCATAGCACTCCGGACATGCTCCAAAAGGATTGTTGAAGGAAAAACTTCTGGGTTCCACCTCATCAATACTGATGCCACAGTCCGGGCAGGAAAATCCCTCTGACATGGTTATCGGTTCTCCATCAATTACATCCACAATCACCAAGCCGGAAGTTAGATGCAGAATCGTTTCGATGGAATCTGTCAATCGTTTCTCGATACCCTCTTTTACCACCAGACGGTCAACCACAATCTCAATATTGTGCTTGATATTTTTTTCCAGCTTGATATCCTCCGACAAATCATAGAGATTGCCATCTGCAATCACCCGGACATAACCACTTTTTTTCGCCTTGGCAAAGAGTTTTTCGTGGGTTCCCTTTCTCCCCCGGACCATAGGAGCAAGTAATTGAATCTTTGTACGCTCCGGAAGTGACATAATCCGGTCTACCATCTGGTCAATGGTCTGCTTTTGAATCTCCTTGCCGCACTGAGGACAATGGGGTATACCGATTCTGGCGTAGAGCAGACGGAAGTAATCGTATATCTCTGTGACGGTTCCCACCGTGGAACGGGGATTGTGGTTTGTGGATTTCTGGTCAATGGAAATTGCCGGTGGCAGTCCTTCAATTTTCTCCACATCCGGCTTTTCCATCTGCCCTAAAAACTGTCTGGAATAAGAGGACAGGGATTCCATATATCGTCTCTGGCCCTCGGCGAAAATCGTGTCAAATGCCAGGGAAGACTTGCCGGAACCACTGAGTCCCGTCAGTACCGTAAAAGAATCTCTTGGTATATCCAGACTGATATTTTTCAGATTGTGCACATTGGCACCCTTGATTTTAATGTATTTTCTCTTTGATTGTTCTGCCATTTTGGCTCCTTCCTACATATCCCGCAGCATCTCTTTTAACTGAATCAAGCGGTCTCGATATTCAGCTGCTGCCTCGAAGTTCAAATCTCCTGCCGCCTTTTCCATCTTCTTCTTAATTTCTTTGATATGTTTCTCCAGCTCATCCTTGGACATCTCCTCAGCATCTTTTTCCATGGTGATTTCTTCTTTCGCCACTTCCTTGGAAATGCTAATCAAATCCCTGACAGACTTCTTTATGGTCTGTGGGGTAATGCCGTGTTCCTCATTGTATGCCTGCTGGATTTTTCTCCTTCGGGCTGTCTCATCCATGGCCAGCCTCATGGAATCCGTAATTTTGTCTGCGTACATAATTACATGACCGGAGGAATTTCGTGCCGCACGGCCTACCGTCTGAATCAGGGAACGCTCGGAGCGGAGGAATCCCTCCTTGTCTGCATCCAAGATTGCCACCAACGTAATCTCCGGAATATCCAGGCCCTCTCGCAGAAGGTTTATTCCCACTAAAACGTCAAACACATCCAGTCGCAAATCCCGGATAATCTCTGCCCTCTCCATGGTGTCAATATCCGAGTGCATATATTTTACCCGGATGCCCAGCTCCGCCATATAGTTTGTCAAGTCCTCTGCCATACGCTTGGTAAGGGTGGTAATCAGCACTTTATTTTTATTGGCTGTCTCCTTTTTAATCTCTGAAATTAAATCATCAATCTGTCCCTCGGTAGGGCGCACATCAATCTCCGGATCCAAAAGTCCCGTCGGTCGAATCACCTGTTGTGCCCGAAGCATCTCATGCTCCTGCTCGTACTCCGCCGGTGTGGCAGAAACAAACAACACCTGGTCCAGTTTGCT
>JALELK010000033.1 GCA_022768745.1 Lachnospiraceae bacterium | reverse complement strand
AGAAAAACAATAAGGGGAGAAGCAATCACCGCTTCTCCCTCATCAGTTCTACCACCTCATCTTTTGCATTCAGGAAAATCCTTGCCAGTCTCGGGTCAAAGTCTGTTCCGATTCCATGTTCAATAATAGCAAAGCAATCTTCTATTGGCATGGCATCCCGATAACATCTCTTTTGTGAAACTGCATCAAACACATCTGCAATAGCCATAATTCTGGCATGAAGCGGAATGGCTTCCCCAACCAATCCTTCCGGATACCCTTTTCCGTTATATTTTTCGTGATGATATCTTGCCACCTCATAGGCAATCTGTCTAAATTCCACATTGTCTGAATCCTGAAAAGTCTGACGAATAATCTCTCCCCCTGCGGCGGCGTGATTTTTCATAATGCGATATTCTTCATCTGTCAGCTTACCCGGTTTCTGCAAAATACTATCCGGGGTGGATATCTTTCCGATGTCGTGCAGTGGTGCAGCATTACTCACATTGGTGGCATCCATATGGTTTACAGTCCACGCTGTCAGCCCATCAAAAAAAAACTGCCCAGGGTGCAATCTTCAAAAGGATATCATAAAACAGATTCCGTGGTACTTTTCCTCTGGTTGCCTCCTTATTGTATGTAATCTCAATATAAAGAATTACCAGCATACACCCAATTTGTAACTTGAAATACTGCATACTCCACTCTCCTTACATTACAACCATCTTCTCCCTTATTGCACTTTCAATTTCCTTCAGTTTAATCGGCTTTGGAATGTAACCATTCATTCCCACTTCCTCACAGACCTGTTGATCCTTGGTCAGGGTGTTTGCCGTCACGGCAAAAATCAAAACATCCCTATCCTCACGCTCACTGCTTCTGATACGTCTTGTGGCTTCGATTCCATCCATCACCGGCATCTGCATATCCATAAATATAGCAAAGTAAAAAGCCACCTTATATTCCTTTGTTTTTTCCCTTGGCACAGAAGAGGATGCACTTACCGGCTGACAAAATCCTAGCGACAGAACCACTCCCATAAGCAATGCCATTAATCTTTTTTTCATATCCTATATCCCTTGTAAAATTATCTCGTATAAAAATAACTGTCTCCCAGAAAATCCGGAAGACAGTTACCACCTGAGTTTGTAACCTCTCAACCTTTTCTTCTCTTTGTACTAAGACATAAATCGAGAAAAGACAATATTTTCAAATAATCTTTGCAGATACGCTCCATCATCTACCTGCCATATTTTTCAGTAATTTTTCTAAACAGCTCCTCAAAATCGGATCCCTTCTTATAAAATGCCGGGGTATCTCCCAAAGCTGCCGGAACCATATAATCACCACCGGTATAAACCTTGCCGCTAAAGAAGTGAACCCACTCACCCTCCGGCAGATATACTTCCCATTCCGTTTTTCCTTCCTGCCATACAGGAGCCACCAAAACATCTTCACCTAAAAGATACTCGAACTGTTCGTCGTAGGCTCTCTCATCATTTTCATAATGAAGGAACAATGGGCGCTGTACCGGAATTCCTCTCTTGGCATTCTCCTGCACCAATATCTTGGTATAAGGAGCCAGTTCGGTATAAATGCCGGTCAGTCTTGCCAGACGATTCATACAATCCTCATCGTCGTAATACTGGAAGTTGGTATCCGGTCGATTTCCTTCATGGGTTCGCATCACCGGTGTAAACGCTGCCATCTCTGCCCAGCGAAGAAATACCTCCTTGGTTCTGCAGTTGTCAAACAGTGAAGTGTAACCACCGATATCACTGTGGTTCAATCCGCATCCGCTCATTCCGGAACTAAGTGCTGCACAGATAACAGTTGCCAGACCATCATGTCTGGAGAAATCCACCGACTGATCTCCTGCCCAAAGCAATGTACAATACTTTTGACTTCCGGTTCCTCCGGCTCTCATGAAGTAAAGGGATTCTCCTAACTTTCCGGATTCTTTTAATGCCTCGTAATTACATTTTGCCCAAAGTACCGGCCAATGGTTGTGCTCAATCATAGCAGACTTTCCGTTGTAGAGTTTGATATCATCTGTAGGAAGATACTCCCCGAAATCAGCCATCCAGCCATCAATTCCAATATCTATGGAGTACTTTTTAATCACATCATTTTTAAACCATTCAAAAGCCTTAGGATTGGTAAGGTCAACCACTCCACAGTAAAACTCTCCAAAATCCACCAGATAGTCACTTCCATCCTGCTTTGTGGCAAAGTATCCCTTTTCCTTTCCTTCCTTATATAATTCTCCGTCGTTTACCAGATAAGGATTTATGTAGCCCATAAAACGGATACCTCGGTTATGAAGTTCTTCTATCTTCTGTGGAAGGTTCGGATACATCTCTTTGTGGAACTGCCAATCCCACTGGAGACGTTTTCCAAAGGAGGTCACTCTCTTTCCGCACCAGTCCTGACACCACAGGGCGGATACCTTAATCCCGTGTTCGAGAGTTTTCTCCAAAAGTCCAAAGGATCTTTCATTTCCACCCTGAACTCCCACAATCAAACCATTATATACCCATTCCGGTAATTCCGGCTGTCTACCTAAAAATCCTGTAAGTTTTTCCAAAAG
Source organism: Lachnospiraceae bacterium (assembly GCA_022768745.1). Classification (GTDB taxonomy): domain Bacteria; phylum Bacillota; class Clostridia; order Lachnospirales; family Lachnospiraceae; genus Pararoseburia. The sequence continues at coordinate 104,083 of JALELK010000033.1, read as the reverse complement.
TTCCACAAAGGTATCTGCTTCTTCGATACGAATGCTCTTTGGAACCTCCCAAAACTGCAACTCGTGATAGCCATCATGTCTGAAATCAAAGTTTGCATAAGCTGTAGAATCTCCGTGAAGATAATAATGTCTGCTGGAAACAAAGGTAGGATCCGGATAATTGGTATTGTAATAATCTCCCCCGGCCTTGTTTTCCACATCGGATCTCCAGGTGACATAGGTGCTTTTATCCCTTCCCACGCCAGGCTCTGATGTCCAGATTGGGAAATCTCTCCCTTTCAAATTAAAGTAGGACATCTGCTCACCCAAACCATAACATTTCTCATCCTTATCCGAATTTACTCTAAACCAGAAACGATTGATGGATGGATCCTTTTGTTCAAATTCTATGGTAAACACTCCGTTTTTGACGGTAACTCTCGCTTCAATCTTTCCTTCAAAATCCAGCTTTGCTCCATCAATAACAGCCTCTGCACTGCTGAGTTTTAAACTTTTTCTTTCGATGAGGTAATCCTCTATCTTAAAATTTCCCCGATACATATCAACGGTTTCCTGTCCGTAACCTACATATATCATCGGTGCATCCTCAGTATGTGTAAGAATTTCCTTTCCGCCACTGCTTAGGGATATGCTGTTGTTGTCAAATTTAAAATCCATGCTGTGCCTCCGTTTTTATGCAGCCTTATGCTCAGACTTTACTGCCGCCACTGCACAAATAATTGTCTCAATAGCAAATACTACTGTCACTCCGCCAATCAAAGCTACATTTCTGTTTGCTGTAGCAAGTCCTGCCTTTGAGAAAAGGAAATATTCATAAACAAGGAAGGATACTAACCAAACAGCAACTGCTTTTCTCTTTTTCCATGGTGTCATATCATAGTTCTCATCCTTCATACTTCCTCTATCAAACTCCTTATCATTTGAAGCAATCTTGGAACAGATAAAGATGATAACCAGCATTACCACAAATGAGATTGCGTAAATGTACATATAGTTGATTCCGCAAATCTTGTTTGTCAGTGGAGTGTCAATGTACTGGAACCAGAACTTGTATCCTGAGTAGAAGAATACATGCCATGCAGTTGCCACATATGCCCCCAGCTTGGAACCTGATTTTGAGAACATACCAACCAAAACAATGGTGATAATCGGAATATTATAAAATCCGGTAAAGCTTCGTCCAAAATCATAAAGTCCTGTAGCCATTACCTGTAAAAATGGTGATACGCAGATAGAAAATGCTGCGAACAACCAACCGACTCTCTTAGCATATTTTACTGTCTTTTCCTCTGAAAGATTCGGGTTAAAGATTGGTTTATAAATATCACACATAAATACAGTGGATGCTGCATTTAAGAATGAGTTGTATGTGGAAATAATAGAACCGAAAAGTGCTGCACAAAACAGACCAACAATCGGCCATGGTAAAGATTTTGCGACCAAGGTAGGATAAGCAAAGTCTTTACTCTCCAACCCATTTCCAAGAAGTGCTGCTGCGATAACTCCCGGTAACACCAAAAGGAATGGTACTAACATCTTCAGGAAACCGGAAATCAGAACACCTTTCTGTCCTTCTTTCAAGTTCTTAGCACCTAAAGCTCTTTGAATCAATACCTGGTTAGTTCCCCAGTAAAACAGGTTTGCCAAAAGCATACCGGTAAAGATACAACCGAATGGTACCGGATCCACGTTAGAACCAATGGCATTCAACTGTTCATAATTGTTATCCAATACGTAGGTTACGCCGGCTGCAAATCCGCCGTCACCCTTTACATTTCCCACAGCAATGAATCCAAAGATAACCACTGCCAATGAACCTGCAATCAATAAAATTCCGTTGATGGTATCAGATACAGCTACTGCCTTCAGACCACCAAGCACTGCATAAAGAGCTCCGATGATACCAACCAAAATAATCAAAATCGTAATACCTGCCTGAGTGCTGATACCAAAAATAGCATTCAAATCAAAAATCTGATTAAAAGCAATTGCTCCTGCATAGAGGCAAACCGGAATACCAATGATAAGATATCCTACCAGGAAAAGAATGGATACCATTCTTCTGACGCCAACCCCATAGCGTTCTTCCATAAATTCCGGCAATGTGGTATATCCTTTTCGCAAATACAGTGGCAGGAATACAAACGCCATCACAATGGTTGCAATTACGGCTGTTGCCTCCCAAGCCATACCTGACATATTTGCCGCATAGGATTGTCCTGACAATCCCACCAGGTTTTCAGCAGATAAGTTTGTCAACAGCATTGAGCCAGCAATAAATAAACCGCCCAATCCATTTCCTGCCAGGAAGTATCCCTTGGCTGTTTTCTGGTCGTCACTGTTTTTGACAATTTTTCCAGAAATCACCGCTACTGCCACGGTAAATAATACAAATGTCACTAGTGTAAAAGTTAAATGCTCCATTTTAAGTCCCCCTTCTGTGTACATATTGCATAAAAACAAATTAATTATTCCAAGATATTTAATTAACTTGTTTAATTAATTTCAATTGCATTGTATTATCATATTTTTCATTTTTCAAGGGCTTTTGTTAAATTTTTAATTAATTGTAAAAAGTGTATAATTATTGTTTTTTTATTCTGTTAAAAAATACAATAAATTTCTTCTTTTTGAGGCTTGTTTTTTTGAATTGCAAACTCTTTTATATAATACAGTTTCCAATTTTTCTTGAATTTATATCAAATTCATATCTCTTTTTTAAATAAGTTTCCAAAAAGACACCCCTCCCGTCAGACTTGAATGTGTCTGATGGAAGGGGTGTCTTCACTCTTTTTCTAATAAAAATTTTCTATGACAAATACTTATCCAACTGATGTGATACATCAAGTACACTGGACAACTGACTTCTGGCCTGTTCTGCATTTTCCATATTAGCTGTAGAAAGTTCAGATGCCTGATTTGAAGAAGCGGTAACTTCTTCTGTGGTAGCTGACAGGTTTGTAATATTGTCAACAATCTGATTGTTAGCCGCAGACAAATTATTCAGTCTTCCGTCAATGTTCTCAATATTTGTAATCAGCTCACGAACATTTGTATTCATAGCTGTGAAGCTGTCTGATGCCTCTGCAATCATTTCTTCCTGTGCGCCGGTGGCGTTAATAGACTGGGACACTGCATCCGCTGCCTTGGCTGCATTCTGGGTCAAATCATCAGAAATCTTTCCGATTTCCTCTGTCTCCTGCTTGGTGCGTTCTGCCAACTGGCGAATCTCATCTGCAACCACTGCAAATCCACGACCGGCCTCCCCGGCTCTGGCACTCTCAATAGATGCATTCAATGCTAACAAATTGGTCTGGGAAGAAATACCCAGAATCGTATCTGCGATGTTACGAACCTCATCTGTCTTTTTCTGTAATGCTTCCATAGCCTCTGCCACATCCTTGTTGGTATCGGAAATCACATGGGACTGTTCCTTCAGGCGATTCATAATCTCTAAGGACTGCTCATTAATCTCATCGGATTGCTTTGCAATATTTACCATAGTCTCTGAGCTTTCCAATGTCTGCTCGATAGAGTCCTGAATGTTGGCTGTCATTTCTGTCTGTTCCTGAATATTCTCTGCTGTAGACAAAGTACTCTCTGAAATATCCTTCATGGCGCCATTTACCACTTCAGAGGAACCATTTAAATCATTGACAATCTGCATAACATTCTCAGTGCCCTTACGTACCTCAGAGGCAACTCCAATCACGTCATCCAGCATCGCCTGCATTTTATCATTCTTTTCGTAAACTTCCCCTAAGGTGTCCCTATTGTACTGCTCTGCCACGTTGCTCACCAGATATAAAAGTGTCAAAAGGATAAGACAAATAATCATGACAAACACCTGATTCAACGAAGCGTCTCCCTCCAGATTGGCATGTGCGGCAATCTTTGTAACTGTCACAAGCACTTCAACCACCCCATAGGCGATACAACTGTTTTTCATAAATTTTTTATCAAAGAACAGGATACATCCCACCAAAGGGAAGATACCCAGCAACTGCATAAATCCCTGAGAAAACGCATATCCCACAAAAAATGAAATAAAAAGTAAAAATGGCAATACCGCTGTTTTCAGCTTTGGTGATGTCATTAACTTTCTCGACAAAAGAAAAATCGCTACCATAGATACCACCGCTACAATGGTGGTCATAACCGTCAATCCTATGGAACGAACTCCGGTAAAATAACATACCCACATAAGCAATAAAAGGATGACATAAAAAAACATATAGCCCATAAGAAGAAAGCCATTGGATCTTCTCAACTGTTCCTTTTTATCTGCATACTTAAATTTCATAATATCGATTCCTTTCTGTATCATACGAATATATGACTTTTCGTCCTAAGTATTTTATAATATTTTCTATATTTTTTCTACAAATTCCGCAACATTTTTAACATTTATACCCGGTATCTGTTAATGCATGAAAAAATCTCCTGCACACGGGGTACGGCATAGCCACCGGAGATTTCTCCTCCCTCTGATAGAAAGTTTAATCCTTCCGACTTTATCTTTTGATTTAATAGTTCCGCCACTTCCGGTATTGATTTCTTTCCGTCCGCAAAATGTTCCACTCCATACTTTAAAAGCATGCCAAGAGCCGCTGTCTGCTCACTGTCAATCAACTGTTCGATATAGCGCAAATCCACCGTCTGTTTTCCAATGGAGAATCCATCCGTCCCCATAGTTTTTACTTTTAGACGCTCCGGCTCATCCTTTTTCACCGCGCCGGTTCGATAATCTCTGCGGCGGGTCGCTCCATTTTTATCCTTTTCCATCAATCTGTGACTCTTTGGTATCACAAATGGCTTGGGTTCTTCCTCTGAGATTGGGAACTCCTTGCACAGTTCCTTTGCCTTTTCTGTAATATCCACCGGTTCGTAGGAATCCATCTGGATAACCACATCTGCAATATGGAAAAATGCCCCTGAGCTTCCGGCAACCAAAATGGTGGAAATTCCAGCCTTCTCATACAAATCTCTGGCTCTGGATAAAAATGGTGTGATGGGTTCCTTATCCGGGCTGACCACCTTTTGCATAAAGGCATCTCTCACCATAAAGTTTGTGGCCGAGGTATCCTCATCCAAAAGGAACAGTTTGCTTCCCGCCTCCATTCCTTCCACAATTCCTGCCGCCTGAGAAGTACTTCCACTGGCATCCTTAGTGGAAAAGGAATGGGTGTCCTTTTTGTTTGGCAAATCATCGATAAACATAGAAATGTCCACGTCTTTGATAAACCGTCCGTCCTCGGAACGGAGTTTTAACGCCGACTCATCTGTAATCACATACTCCCTGCCGTCTCCGGCAATGTGATTGTAGACACCTAATTCCAAAGCATTTAACAGGGTGGACTTTCCGTGATAACCTCCACCTACAATCAGCGTAATTCCCTTGGAAATCCCCATTCCCGTAATCCTTCCCTTATGGGGAAGTTCCATGGCAATACGCAAAGTATCCGGAGATGAAAATTTTACAGAATCCCTCATTGGCCGGGAGGAAATCCCACTCTCTCTGGGCAGAACTGCCCCGTCTGCTACAAAGGCCACCAATTTTCTCTCCTTTAACTGTTCTCTGATATACTGCTGGTCTTCCGCAAGTTCGATGGCGGCTTTCACCTTGCCTGCATTTAAATTTTTATAATAAAAAGACTGCTCCACACACTTCGGCAGATACTCAAACAAAATTTTTTCCAGTTCCCTGGCGTTAATGGATCTGCCGTTTGCAGGAAAGCCCACAGAAAATCTGGCTGTAATCTGTTTATCGGTCACTTCACAGGCAGTTCTTTGAAGCACTTCCTGACCACAGTGCGTCACAGAAATAAGACCGCTCTTTCCCGAACCTTTTGCCTTGAAGGTAAACTGCTGAATCTGATTTGCAAAGTTGCGCAACAATTCATCCGCCAAAGCCTCTCTTGTCAGGGAATCCTTCATGGTAAAATCAGGAAATCCCGCCTTTTTTGTATCCACTGTCACCCTTACATTGGATGGAGCCGCAAACGGGTCACCCTGTACATGGTCAATCCACAAAACATAATTTGCAAATCCGTAACCACCCTTTAAGGATTTGTACATAGGATAACTTTTATGGTCTATATTTCTTAACTGCTCTCTTAATTCTCTCTCTGTTTTCATAATGACTCCTTTATAATTTCTTTTCCATGTCCACATGGGGGATTCCCGCTTCTAAATACTCCGAAGAGACCGTGACAAATCCCAGTTTTTTATAAAAGCCCTCTGCCTGAATCTGTGCATCCAGTGCCACTTTATTGCATCCCATGGTTTCCTTTGCATATGCCATGCTCTGCTCCATCAATTCTTTTCCCAGTCCCTGTCCGTGTTCTAAGGTCAGAACCCTTCCAAACTTTACCACATTGATATGCTTTAGGTCACGGTAAGCTCTCAGATACGCAATCACCCGGTCATTTTTCCAAAAGAAAAAATGAAGGCTGGCATAATCCACATTGTCCTCATCCACATAGATGATTTTTTGACCTACAGAAAAAATCTCATCTCTTGACTTTAGAATCTCATAGAGTTCCCTAGTGGAAAGTTCATCAAAACTTTTAACTATCAGCTGCATTTTTTCTCCCCCTTATTCTCCCAGACAATAGGAAAATCACAAAAAATGTAATTACTTCCGAGCTTAAAAACGACATCCACACACCCTGTAATCCAAAAATTCTTGACAAGACAATGGCACAGACTGCAATGGCAATCACACCTCTATCCCCAGACAGAGAAGCAAGCTGTAAAGAAGCAAATCCTTTACCTGTTTGTTATGGCCTTTTCCATAGTTATCACTGATCAAGGGCTGAGCCCCCTGGGCCAATCCGTTAAAAATAGACATAGCAACGATGGAGAGATTTGCCACCACTCCATAGGATTGATTGAACAAAATAGAAATCTGTATTCTCCCCTCTGGCACGGCAAATGCTATACCTGGTAGCCGAGCCGATACCTACCATGGCTCCGATTGCATAAATCAAGCCATACACCGGGAGAATCAGATTCAGAACTGCAAGTCCGTCTGCACCGGAATATAAAGATATAAAAAAAGTATCCGCCAGAATGTAGACAGAAATCCCTACCATTCCGGCGACACTTTGTGAAGTATATTTAAAAAATTGTATTACTGTATTCATGATATTTCCTATAGGCAAATTTTTTCTCCCCATAGTATAACACGAATCTGAAATTATGAGCAATACGCACATACATCCTTTGTGATTAATTCCTTGGTCAGATGATTTTCCTTCATCAGTTCTGCAGGATCATATCTGTCATAAAAGTCTTTCTTGATACCGAAGTTCAAAACTCTTATGTCATCTCCACCGTAATAAGAAGCCACTTTCTGACCAAAGCCACCGTCTAAAATACCATCCTCTAAGGTTACAATCACGCTATGATTTTTCTTTAACTCGTCCAAGGTCTTTTCATCCAAACCGGAGGCATATCTAGGGTTAATCAGAGTAACTTTTTTGCCGAGAGTCTTTTCAATCTCCTCTGCGGCTTCCTCTCCCAACTGGAAGAAATCACCCAATGCCAAAACTGCCACGGTATCTCCCTGGCGACAAACCTGATACGTATTAATGTCATCATAGTTGGTATCCACCGGATATTTTGCCCCGTGCACTCCATTGCCCGGCATACTGATGACCACCGGATGCTCCTGCTGATCAATACTCCACTCCAGCATTGCCAGGTATTCCTCCTTACAGATTGGTGCCATATACACCAGGTTTGGAATGTTGCTGAGCATAGAGATTCCAAAGATACCCAAGTGTGTCACGTCATTTAATCCCAACACAGAGGAGTAATTTAAAATAGTGGTCACCGGACTGTTGTTGATACATACATCCTGAGAATACTGGTCATAGGTTCTCTGAATAAAGGTAGCATTGGTACCAAAAATTGGCTTTCCGCCATTTTTTGCAATACCGGAGCACATAGCAACTGCCTGCTCTTCTGCAATGCCCACATCAATGTATTGCTCTCCTGCTTTTTCTCTGTTCTCCTTTGGAAAACCAACACTTCCGGGAACTGCCGCTGTGACAAAGACCACGGATTTGTCCTCTTTCATTTTCTTTAAAATCAAATCACCGGATAAAGCTCCATAGTCCTCTCCCTCAAAGGAAACGGTAGGCTTACCTGTCTCTCGGTCAAAAGGCATACACCAATGCCAGTTTTCCTTATCAATGGTTGCCGGTGTATATCCCTTTCCCTTCTGGGTGTGGACATGCACAACGATTGGATGGTCAATATCCTTTACTTTTTCAAAAACAGCAATCAATTTCTCAATATTGTTTCCTTCCGGCTCATAGATATAATCCAATCCCATAGCCTTAAACAGATTGTTTGACGCCTTTCCGTCGGTAGCTCTCAGTTCATCCAGATTCTTGTACAGACCACCGTGAACTTCTGCGATAGACATCTCATTGTCATTTACCACAATAATCAGATTGGACTTCATCTCCCCTGCAAAATCCAACCCTTCCAATGCTTCTCCACCACTGAGAGAACCATCGCCAATCACAGCAATAATATTTTCCTTTCCTCCGCAATAATCTCTGCCCTTTGCCAGACCGGTGGCAAGACTGATGGAAGTGGATGTGTGACCAATTACAAAGTGATCATGCTCACTCTCGGATGGCTCAGAGTAGCCGGAAATCTCCTGAAATCTGCTCTCATCCAAATACCCATAGGCTCTTCCGGTCAACATCTTGTGAGGATACGTCTGGTGGGACACATCAAAAACAAACTTGTCCTTTGGAGAATCAAACACATAGTGCATAGCAATGGTAGCCTCCACCATACCAAAGTTCGGTCCAAAGTGTCCGCCCTTGATAGTGAGACGGTGGAACAATGCCTCTCTCATCTCTTCGCCAGCTTTTCCATCTCCTTAAGAGAAAGCTTTTTTACGTCTTCAGGTCCATTTATTTTCTCTAAATACATAATTTACCTCCATTTTCTTTTTCGCTCTTTATCATACCACCTAAACCTGACTTCACGTCAATACTTTAGAAATTTTTTTGTAAAATGTAATTAATAATATGATAAAATCAGTATAATAAAAAATCTCTGCAACCTATCTACTCAGCTTAATCCATCCCTTGTGCCTGTGGATGATTTTCATTATTCCATCCGCAGACTGTAAAGAAACATCGGCACTTAATGAGCATTTATGCGAATTTAGTACCGCTATGTTTCGTCCCAAGCGAGAGCGTGTCTGCAATGGAATATGAAATATCCCCACAGAAGCACAAGGGTACACTATAGAAAGTACACTACAGGAGAACACATTTTATGGTAATCAAGAATGGTTTGGTCTTCACTGAAGATAAGAGATTTGAAAAAAAGACAGTGTATATTGAGAATGGTCTCTTTGTTACAGAGGCTGAATGGGAAAAAATCCATTTTCAGGATGGTGATTCAGAGGAAGTCGACGCCTCCGGTTGTTATCTCATCCCGGGACTTGTGGATGTGCACAGCCACGGTGCAATGGGTCATGATTTCTCTGACGGTTCAGCAGATGGTTTGGCTGAAATATTAAGGTATCAGTATGCCCACGGCATCACCACCTACTGTCCCACTACTATGTCACTTCCCAAGGAGAAACTGCTTCAAGCATTTACATCCTTAAAGGAACTTTCGATGCTCTCGCCTTCATCTTCTGCTCCTATGTCCTTCGTTCCGGGTGTTCATATGGAAGGTCCCTTTGTGGATCCTGAAAAAAGAGGTGCTCAAAAAAGAGAGTATCTTTTGTATCCGGATGTTGACTTTTTTAAGGATTGTCTAGATGTGGCAAAGAGCAAAATCAGCCTGCTCACCTTGGCGCCAAACCTTCCCGGTTCCATACCTTTTATCAAAGAATTTTCCAACGAAATCACCATCTCTCTGGGACATACCAACTGCGACTATGACACCGCAATTGCTGCCATAGATGTCGGTGGCACCCACATCACCCATCTGTTTAATGCTATGGCTCCTTTGCATCACCGAAATCCGGGACTCATCGGCGCTGCCCTGGATAGGGATAACGTCTATGTAGAACTGATCGCCGATGGCATACATGTTCACGATGCTATGATACGAAACGCATTCCGTATGTTTCCAAACCGCCTCTGTCTCATCAGCGATTCTATGCGAGCCACAGGTATGCCGGACGGAACCTACGATTTAGGAGAACAAAATGTACATGTGACAGGAACGCTGGCTACCCTCTCCGACGGCACCATTGCCGGCTCCGCCACCAATCTGTTTGAATGTATGTGTTATGCCATTCAAATAGGTGTTCCTATGGAGGACGCCATTGCAGCCGCCACCATAACCCCTGCCAAAAGTATTGGTCTGTATGATAAACTAGGCTCCGTTTCTCCTGGAAAAAGAGCAGACCTTCTGATGTTAAACCAAAAAATGGAACTGCTACGCATCTTTTGATGCCACAGTTCCATTTTGGTTTATCATTCAATTGCTCACATTTATTATTTTGGTCTTGCCAAATAATATCCTTGGAAATAATCGGCTCCGGCTTCCATCATGTACATATATTCCTCTTCTGTCTCCACACCTTCTGCCAAAATTTTAATTCCCTTATTATGAAATTGCTCAATCAGGTATTTTACGTCACCCTGCTTTATCCTGTCTTTATCCACCTCTGCAATCAGGCTTCTGTCCAGTTTCACCGTGTGGGGATTATAATAATCCACCGCATCCACGTCGTTGTGTCCTGTCCCAAAATCATCTAAGGACACCTCAATGCCCTCATACACCTTGGTGTGAGCCTCCTTGGTCTTCCACATCCACTGCTCTCCCTCGGTATATTCCAAAATCTCTATTACCAGCTTGTCCTTAATCGGTTTGAAGCATTCGGAATATGCCTTGGCTTCCTCCACAGTAAAACACTCCGATGGGAAAGAATTAATGCATAGCTTTTTGTCATATTCCCGGAGACGATATGCCATAGTGGCACCGAAGAACGAAGCTAGTTCCAAAGCATGAAGCTTGTTTTTCCGGCGCATTTCCTCTATGTAGTCCAGTACATTTCTCCCCTCAGGTCGCATCAAAGCCTCATAGGCGACAATGTCTCCCTCTCTGGAAAATATGGGCTGAAATGCAAAATCAATTTCAAACTGCATTAATTCAGACTTAATTTTATCATCCACATTCAGCGTGTCAAATGCTAGCATTCCCTCTCCTTTGAAACCCACATATCACTTCACACATTATACCTTGTATAACCCATAGCAACAAGTCTTTTCTTTGTTCTCTTTCAAAGACTTTTACGTAAATACCTATTTCCGGCAATCACATAATCGTTTTATATTAACGACTCTTTATTTCTTTTTGTAAGGCATTCCAAACTCTTTTCTTGTCTCCGCTCCATAAAGGTGCCATTAAAATTTTTTTATCCCCGTCTCCTGTCATGCGGTGAATCACCATGTTTTTGGGCAATAAAGCTATACAATCCGCCACCAGTTTCACATATTCCTCCATCTCCATCACCGGTACCCTTCCTTGCACATAATCCTCTGCTAAATCCGTTCCCTTAAGTACATGTAAAAGCTGTAGCTTGATTCCATCCGCTCCGCTTTTGCCAATATAAGACACCGTCTCTTTCATCATGTCCTTTGTCTCTCCCGGCAATCCTAAAATACAGTGCACAATCACATTGATACCCATGGCTTTCAGATTCTTTACCGCCTCCTCAAAGACAGGCAAATCATACCCTCTGCGAATGTAGCGGGCCGTCTCCGGGTGGATGGTCTGCAACCCCAGTTCCACCCACACCGGTTTTCTCTTGTTTAACTCAGCTAATAAATCCAACACCTCAGGGGGCAGACAATCCGGTCTGGTTCCAATGGAAACTGCCACAATATCCGGATGTGCCATTGCCTGTCCAAAAACCTCCCTCATATAAGAAACATCTCCGTAGGTGTTGGTAAAGGACTGAAAATAAGCGATGTACTTTCCGCTTTTGTTTTTCGCTTCCACCCGCTTTTTCCCCGCCTCTATCTGGGCAAAAATATCCGGCATTCCCTGTTTATCCCGAACCGGGGACTGGGCAAAATCCCCGCTTCCTTTTCCCGAACAGAAAATACAGCCCCTTGTTCCCAAGGAGCCGTCTCTGTTTGGACAGGTGAATCCACCGTCCAATGCTATTTTATAAACTTTTTCACCGAAAGTATCTTTTACATACTGACTAAATGAATAGTATTCCATACCAAAATCCTACATCCGTTCCGGTGCTTCAAATCCCAGCAAATCAATACAGGTTTCCAATGCTTTCTTGGTAAGTTCCAAAAGCATAATGTAACTTGCCTGCTTTTTGTCATCCTCTTCTGCCATAATCTTTGTCTCATGATAGAAGTGATTAAAGGCATTCGCCAAATCATAGATATATGCACAAATCTTGTGTGGTGCAGATTCCTCATAAGCACCGCGAATGGCACTGTTAAACTTGGTCAACTCCAGCATCAAAGATTTTTCACTCTCACTGGCTGCCGGCAGAATCTTTTTATTCTCTACCTGTTTTCCAAGAGCTGCATACTTATTCAAAATAGACTTCATACGAACAATGGTATAAAGGATGTATGGGCCGGTATTTCCCTCAAAGGAAGTAAATCTCTCCACATCAAAGATATAGTCCTTTGATGCCTGATTGGAAAGATCACCATACTTAATGGCGGAAAGTGCCACCATTTTCGCTGTCTTTCTGGCCTCTTCCTCGTCCATAGTATCGTTCTCGATAATCTTTTCATACATCTTTTCGTTGATTTCAGAAACCAGGGTTTCCAGACGCATAACACCGCCTTCTCTGGTCTTAAACGGCTTTCCGTCCTTGCCATTCATAGTTCCGAATCCAACAAATTCCAAATCTGTCTCCGGCGGAACGATTCCTGTCTTTCTGGCGCAACGGAACACCTGAGTGAAATAGAGTTCCTGTCGCTTATCCACCACATAAATCACCTTGTTTGGATGATAATCCTTCATTCTCCAAACCAATGTGGCCAAATCTGTCGTATTATACAAAGATGCCCCGTCTGATTTTAAAATCATACATGGTGGAATTTCCTTGGTGTCTGTGTCTTCTTTTACATCCACCACCAAAGCTCCTTCACTGATATAAGCATATCCGTCAGCCTTCATCTTTTCCACCATATCCGAAATATAAGGCTGTGCATCCGATTCGCCCTTCCATAACTCAAAGGATACATTTAAGTTTTCATAGTTCTTCTTTAAGTCTGTCACAGAAACATTTAAAATGTGGCCTAACAAAGCCTGATATCCACGATTGCCGTGCTGAAGCTCATAGGTGGCATTCATTGCCTCCTCTTTGTAAGCCGCATCCTCTTTGGACTTTCCGCTGGCAGTCGGATAAATCTCTTCCAATTCGCTAATGGTAAATGGTGGCTCCTTTGGGTATTCCCCGGTATATGTACCATCAAAATATACCAGTTCCGGTTTGCGCAGACGAAGTTCTGTAATAATCAGCCCCATCTGAAGTCCCCAGTCTCCCAAGTGAACGTCACCAATCACATTGTTTCCAACGAACTTGCCGATTCTCTTGATACTCTCTCCGATGATTGCAGAGCGAAGATGTCCCACATGAAGTGGTTTTGCCACATTTGGTCCGCCGTAATCAATCATAATGGTCTTTGGATTTTCCACCTGGTCCATACCCAGGCGGTCATCTTCTGACATCTCATTTACATAAGTAGCCAAGAAATCTTCCGCTAATTTAATATTTAAAAATCCCGGTGGGCAGGCTTCCACACTGGCAAACATTTTGTCCTCTGCCAGTTTTTCGCACACCTCTGTAGCGATGGCAATCGGTGCCTTTTTATACTGCTTTGCAGCCGCCATAGCACCATTACACTGATATTCACAAAGATCCGGACGATTGGAAATAGAAACATATCCGTACTTCTCTTCATATCCGCAGGCCACAAAGGCAGCGGTCACTTCATCTTTGATAATGCTTAAGATTTCTTTCATGGTTACTCCTCTTTCTGATTAATCCTCTTCTTTAAATATAACGTTTCGATATTTCCACAAAACCTTCTTTAAAATCATTCCCAGAATACAAACGGAAATCACCTCTCCGGCCCCGACAGTGAGTACCAGATACCAGGCTGCATCCTGCAATCCGTATACATTTTTCAACACAATGGGAACGATAATGGCATTGGAAATCACAGGTGGTAAGGTAAATGCGAACTTGGTCTTTCGCAAAAGATAAGTCCCCACCGCACCGATTAAGGTAGCAATACTTCCAAAGATAACGTCCAGAGCCATACAACCGGTAAGAAGGTTGCTTAACAGACATCCCACGAATAATCCCGGAATTGCCGCAGGTGTGAACACCGGCAAAATGGTAAGTGCCTCAGAAATTCTCACCTGAATTGCCCCACTTGCCAGACCAAAGGCACTGATAAAATAGGTCAATACAACATAAATGGCCGCAATCATTGCCGCCTGTGTCAATCGAATAACATTCTTTTTCTTCATACTTTAATTCTCCTTAGTTTTGTTTTACGTGTGGATGGTTTCGAACACACGAATAATTCCTATGCATTTTACCACATAAAGAAATAAATGAAAAGGTTAGATGTATAAATTATCCACTTTTGTACACCCTATAGTTGAACCGCAAATTCCATATACATAGACAATTGGAGGAAAAAAACATTGAGTGCATACAAAGTTGAAATCTGCGGTGTCAATACATCTACCCTGCCCCTTTTAAGTGAGGAAGAAAAAACAAACCTATGGGATAAAATCAAAGCCGGGGATACCTGTGCAAGGGAAACCTACATCAAGGGAAATCTCCGCCTGGTTTTAAGTGTCTTGAAACGATTCGGAGGACATGGGGAAAATCTGGATGATTTATTCCAAATCGGTTGCATTGGTTTGATGAAGTCCGTAGACAACTTTGATCCTACACTGGAAGTTAAGTTTTCCACCTATGCTGTTCCTATGATCATAGGGGAGATCCGAAGATACCTTCGGGACACCTCCAGTAGCATCCGTATCTCACGTTCCCTAAGAGACACCGCCTATAAAGCCATTGTGGCAAAAGAAAATCTTTCCCGCCAAAAAACAGCCGAGCCAACTATGGAGGAGATTGCAAAGGAGGCCGGTATTCCCCTGGAGGATATTATCTACGCACTGGATGCAATGCAAAGCCCCCTATCGTTATATGACCCGATTTATAACGATGGGGGCGATACCTTGTATGTGATGGACCAAATCAGCGACAAAAAGAATAAGGAAGAAAACTGGGTGGAGAGTCTCTCCTTAAATGACGCTTTGGACACACTCCCGGAACGGGAATCACATATTATTAAATTGCGCTTTTTTGAGGGCAAAACCCAAATGGAGGTAGCCTCGGAAATACAAATTTCCCAAGCCCAGGTCTCCCGTCTGGAAAAAAATGCCCTAAAATCCATGGAACGTTATCTTACCTGTTCCACTTGTCACACAGGGCATTGATTTGGTCTGCAAATTTCGCCAAATCCTTGTTGGCCATTCCCTCACAACTCTGTATTACATGCATCAGTCTCTCACCCGCTGCCACAAGTCGTGCAAACACATTAGAAACCGCTTTATTCGACGGACATTTTTTCTGTTTCAGCTGATGATTGCCCTCCTGGATACACTCACCTGTGAGCAAATCATAAGTATCTCCCGGATATGGCGCAACTGCATCAAATCCGTGGGTGTCACGAATCATAGCGGCAAAACTGTCGCAGACTCCGTCGTCTCCGTGAACCACAAACACCTTTTGGGGCTTATTTTCAATAGCTCCCACCCACTGTAACAGTTTGTTTTTATCACCGTGACCGCTGATTCCCGGGAGATTTTCAATCCGGGCTTCCACGTTTACCGTCTCACCGAAAAGTTTGACTTCCCTCGCACCGTTTAAAAGGCTGTGTCCCAATGTCCCCGGGACCTGATAACCCACGAATAAAATGGTGCATTCCGGTCTCCACAGATTATGTTTTAAGTGGTGGCGAATACGACCGGCCTCGCACATACCGGAGGCTGAGATAATAACCTTGGGTTTCATATCAAAGTTAATCATCTTTGACTCGTCACTGCTGACCGCCATCTTCAATCCCGGAAAACGAATAGGATTCTTTCCCTCAGCAATTAACTTTTTCGCCTCTTCACTGAAACACTCCGACACATTTTCATGGAAAATAGCGGTAGCCTCCACAGCCAGAGGGCTATCCATATAGACTTCAAAATTTTCCATATTCGTCATGAGATGTTCTTCTTTGATACGACGAATAAAATACAAAATCTCCTGAGTACGTCCTACAGAAAACGCAGGTATTACCACATTTCCTCCGGATTGGAAAGTCTCCTGCATAATTCTTGCCAGCTCTTTTGCAAAATCCACCGGTGCATGATGCTCTCTGTCACCATAAGTGGATTCAATCAACACGTAGTCTGCCTCTGTCACAAATTCCGGCTCTTTAATCAGGGGTTTATTTCCCTGACCCACATCTCCGGAGAACACAATCTTTCGACTCTCAGTCCCCTCGTGTAGCCATATCTCAATGGATGAAGACCCCAGCAAATGGCCTGCATCCACAAATCTGGCCTGAATTTCCGGACAAATATCATACTTTTCATGGTAATGTACCGGACAAAAATGCTCCATAACCCCCATAGCATCTTCCACTGTATAAAGAGGCGTCACTTCCTCTCTTCCTGCTCGTTTTGCCTTACGATTCTTCCACTCAGCCTCAAAGGTCTGAATATGGGCACTGTCCTTTAACATAATGTTACAAAGTTCTGTGGTTGCCTCTGTGGCATAGATTTGTCCCCGAAATCCATGGCTGTATAAAAGAGGCAACAAACCGGAATGATCAATATGGGCATGAGTGACAAACACATAGTCAATTTCTGCCGCATTTACCGGAATTTCCTGATTCTCATAGATATCCGGTCCCTGTTCCATACCGCAATCCACCAGGAATTTTTTATTCCCCACCTCTACATAATGACAACTTCCCGTCACTTCATGGGCCGCTCCCAAAAATTCGATTTTCATAATAAAAATCCCTCCTCTCCTGCCCTCATTATATACCGAATTTCTCCCAAAGGGTACTATTTTTAGTCCTGTTTTAGCATTTCCCGGTTCAGTCTTTTCATTATTTTTTTCTCCAACCGGGAGATATAGGATTGGGAAATGCCAAGCAGGTCTGCTACCTGTTTTTGGGTGAGTTCCTCTCCGTCTTTTGAGTGTAGCCCAAAGCGAAGTTCAATAATCATTTTTTCCCTTCCGTTTAAGGTCTTTAGCGCCTGGTTTAACACTTTAAGGTCTGCCTGGGTCTCCAAATCTTTATAAATAATATCCTCATCTGTGCCCAGAATATCAGAAAGTAACAATTCATTTCCATCCCAGTCCACATTTAAAGGCTCGTCAATGGACACCTCAAATTTCTGTTTGCTGTTCTTTCGTAGATACATCAGAATCTCATTTTCAATACATCTGGATGCATAGGTGGCCAGCTTGATACTCTTTGTGGCATCAAAGGTATTGATTGCCTTCATCAGTCCTATGGTTCCGATGGAAATCAAATCCTCTGCCCCCACCTTGGTATTATCAAACTTCTTTGCAATATAAACCACCAGTCGCAGATTGTGCTCAATGAGTTTTTCCTTTGCCTCTTTGTTTCCTTCCTTTGTCATTAAATCTATGTAATACTTTTCCCGTTCTCCATCCAGTGGTTCCGGCAAAATCTCTGCCCCGCCAATATAGAGAATTTCCTGTTGTTTCCGTGATAATAATTTAAATAATAACCGCATGATGTTCGACTCCTAGCAAAAATCTTTATGTAATATCATCTGGTATTCTTTCCCGCAAAACAGGGCATCCTTTGCAAATCCTATCATGGTCTTTTTTTGCATTTGCATTTCATCCTTCTCCCTTAGGAAAAAATGTGCCACAGGATAAATATATATGCTGTCCTCTCCCGACACTGTTTGCAGCGAAACACTTCTCAAACTCTCCTCAGAAAGTCCTGCCTCCTTCATCCAGGAGTAGGGAACAATACACACCGGCAAATTTGTCAGAGAATCCCGCAGACAATTTCCTGTATCCCGATAAGCAATCCCCCTTTTTACCACGTTGCCAAGAATGACAGACATCTCCACTAAAGTATCTCTTTTTCCCATATAAAACTGTAATATCCATATAGCTCCCAGCAATCCCAGACATCCACTTATCAGCACCACACCATAGGATTTTTCCGGCATGATCCGTTCCAAAAAATTCAGCAGGCCTCCAAGCAACAAATGCAAAACCACACAGGTAAAATATAACTCCCCCATCTTTTTTGCAGACATTTTTCCAAATCCAATCAAAAGCATAAGGGGATTCACCAAAAGAAACACAACACCTAAATAAAGCCAGAAACTATGTATGAGGAAAAAACAACAAATTCCTCCTGCCACTCCGAATAGGGTTGCCAACAACACCCGCCACCACTTCATCGATGTTTTCGTCCACAGACTCACTCCCACAAATCCCGCCAAATCAAGAAGGATATTTTCTCCAATCATCACATCCAAATAAACCGCATAAATAAAAAGCCACCTCCTTTAATTAAAAACAATTATAAGGAAGTGGCTTTTATTTTTCTGTCGAAATCAAACCAAAGATATTATTTTCTTGAATTCTTTAAAAACTCCGGAATATTAATGTCCACCGGCTTTACTGTACTGGTAGGCTGTGTAGGTCTCGTTACATTTGTAAAACCATTTGGAGTGTTCTGTATCGGTGTGGTCGGCACACTGGTAGTAGGTCTTGGTGTAGTGCCTGCATTGCTATGTACACCTGCTGTAGACTGTGATGGTCTTGCTCCGTTTGGATACTGCAAATTACCTAATACGGAACCGATGGATGGCTTTGCTGGTGCATCCTCAAGCCCTGTAGCAATTACAGTGATAGTAGCCTCATCTGTCATAGTCTCATCATACTTAGCACCAAAGATGATATTTACAGAATCCCCTGCCAAATCCTTAACATAGGTAGATGCTGCATTTGCATCCATCAAAGAAATATCACCGGAAATATTGATAATTACATGGCTGGCACCATTAATAGTGGTATCCAAAAGCGGACTCTCCACAGCCATCTTAACAGCCTCAGTAGCCTTCTCATCACCATGAGCAGTACCGATACCGATATGTGCCATACCCTTGTCTTTCATAACAGTCTGTACATCTGCGAAGTCAAGGTTAATCAGTGCAGGAAGATTAATCAAATCTGTGATTCCCTGTACTGCCTGCTGAAGTACCTCATCTGCCTTCTTAAGAGCTTCCGGCATTGTGGTACGACGATCTACAATCTCTAATAATTTATCATTCGGAATAACAATCAAAGTATCCACGTTTTGTTTTAAACGCTCAATACCGCCATTGGCATTGACCATTCTGGCCTTTGCCTCGAATTTGAAAGGCTTGGTCACAACACCAACTGTAAGGATGTCCATCTCCTTAGCAATCCTTGCTACAACCGGAGCTGCACCTGTACCGGTTCCGCCACCCATACCACAGGTAACGAATACCATATCAGCACCCTTTAACTCAGCTGCAATGTCCTCTTCCGATTCCTCTGCCGCCTTTTCACCAATCTCAGGCTGCGCACCGGCGCCCAGTCCCTTGGTAAGCTTTTCACCAATCTGGATTAACTTTGGTGCTTTACACAACTGAAGTGCCTGCTTATCCGTATTAATACCGATAAACTCCACACCACCAATGTGTTCATCAATCATTCTATTAACAGCATTGTTTCCAGCTCCACCAACACCAACTACTATGATTTTTGCACTGGAATCTGCCTCATTCGTCATAATCTCAAGCAAGATCGTATCCTCCTTTTTCCTATCTATATATCTACGATAAAAATCATAAATCTTCCTATCACAAACCCATATATTCTATAATATATATTTTTTGTTGATTTATCAACCTATTTTTCAAAAAATTTAAAGAATCTAAGTTGCTTTATTTTGCCTTCTCAAACACAATATCTGTGTTGTCTTTGGACCAATTTTCTAAATGTAGTGTCCCTGCCTGTCCTTCCAATTGGGGAAGTATATGGGGCAGTCGCATCATCTTGTCCTCTAGGTATTTTGATGTACCCACGGAAATCTGCATATTCTCATAGGAAACCGTGGCATTTCCCATACTGTCAAAGGAAAGAGCTGAGATTTTCATCTCATATTTATTCAGTGCCTTTAACAGCTGAACCATCAATTCTAACTGTTCTTTTTTCAGATCAACCTTTTCTCCTACTTTCGCTTTCTTCAACGTGATTCCGGTTACACCAATGGAATTCTCCAATAAGCGCTCTGAGGTTTCCACCACTTTACCATTCTCATCAAAGTACGCATATCCACCCTTTTCCATAGGAATATATCCTACGCACTGCTTCTCCTGTACCTTAATTTGTAGCTTATCATATGAAGTAAGTTTCACCTGAACACTCTCTACAAAGGGGATGTTCTTTTTCGGCTTAACCTTATTATGTATCACCTCATAAACGGTGTTATTTGGATATTTTCCGTCTAAAACCTGCTGTTTGATTTCTTCATCTGTGTATATGGTGCTCCCCACAACCTTTACCTTGTGGATACTGCAAAACATATAGATGCCCACCACAGCAATGATGGCTACAATCACAATTCCCAACAATATATTCATAAAATAAAATCGAAATGCTCTTCTCATATTTTATCCTTTATATTTCCACCTGCATATCTTTTGACACGCTCAGTGCCATTCCCATTTCACCCAGCAGAATCACCATAGATGTTCCTCCGTAACTGACAAAAGGTAAGGTAATACCTGTATTTGGTATGGAGTTGGTGACAACGGCAATATTTAAAATAACCTGTAGCGCAATGTGGGTCATAATACCGATGACCAGATAGGAACCTAACATATCCTTTGCCTTTGTCGCAATCAAGAGAAATCGCCACAAAAGCATAATAAACATCAGAATCACACAGATGGCTCCAAACAGTCCCAGTTCCTCACAGATAATGGAAAAAATCATATCGTTTTGTGCCTCAGGTACAAAGCCCAGTTTTTGCACACTCTCTCCTAATCCTTTTCCAAAAAGGCCACCGGAACCAATGGCATATAGTCCCTGAAGAGTCTGATAACCACTGTCATAATTTTCCGGATTTAACCAAGTCTGGATTCTCTCCATTCGGTAGGAGCCCTTGGCACCCAGTACAAACAAAAATGCCAAAATGCCCATAGCAACCACTAATAAAACGAAGGGTTTATACTTCGGACTTGAGACAAATACCATCACAAAGGCAATCCCCAAAATAATAATGGCGGTACTTAAGTTATTGTATGCCACCACCAAAAAAATCGGGACAATGGATGCCAGAACACGAATATTATTTTTCAAATCTCTCATAGCCCTGGGGCGTCTGCTAATCACAGAGGCCAAATATAAAATCACTGCCACCTTAGCCAATTCTGAAGGCTGAAAGTTAATAGGTCCAATGGCAATCCATCTGGAAGAACCATGGGAACTGGTTCCCACGAAGTTAACTGCCAGACATAAAACAAAAGCCACTATGTACCCAATTCCGGCAAAGGATTCAAACTTGTGATAGCCAATTTTGATACAGGCCGCCATGGCAATAAATCCCACAACTGCGGCTCCCGCCTGCTTTTTTAAATAATAGGCTGAATCTCCGGTTTTTAAGGTCGCATTGTAAGCACTGGTACTGTACAACATAACCAATCCAAATGCCAGCAGACAAATAATCATCAAAAGCAAGGTATAATCGATATATTTAATTTTCTTTGTTCTTCTCTGCTTCTTTGGTGTTGCTGATACAGCCTCTCCCATATGCTACTCCTTCAGATTTTTCACATACTCTTTAAAAATATCCCCGCGCTGTTCATAATTATCGAACATTCCCCAGCTGGCACAGGCCGGTGACAGTAAAACTGCCTCTCCGCTGACTGCTGTCTCATAGGAAATATCGATTGCTTCCTCCAAAGAATCTGCAAATACATAATCTGTAAATCCGTGTTGGTCACAACACTTGGCGATTTTTTCCCTGGTCTGACCAATCAATACCAGTTTCTTCACTTTTCCGTCAAAACTTTCAATCCACTCATCGTAGGTAGATTCCTTGTCATATCCACCGCCAATCAGTACTGTTTTGCGGTTCATCGCCTGAATTCCTTTGATAGCAGCATCCGGGTTTGTTCCCTTGGAGTCATTGTAAAATGCAATATCATTCTTTTTACATACAAACTCAATTCGATGTTCCACAGCGTGAAAACTTTGAAGTCCTTTGCGAATCACATCCATAGGAACACCCATTCCGTCACACATAGCAATTGCCGCCATGGCATTCTCATAATTATGGGCGCCTAAAATATTTAATTCATCTACGGAAATTACAGACTCCAACTCACCGTCTTTTCTCCAGACAATCTGATTATCCTTCAAGAAAAGTCCTTCTGCCAATTCTTCCGTGCTGGAAAAATAAATCACCTTCTGGTTTAAGGACTCCCCAAAAGCTCTCAATACTGCGTCATTGTAATTTAATACACAAATATCCGCTGGCTTCTGGTTCTTTGTGATGCTCTCCTTAGCCGCAATATAATTTTCCATAGTGTGATGTCGGTTCAAATGATCCGGCGTGATATTTAAGATTGCAGAAATCTTTGGTGCAAATGCATCAATGGTTTCCAACTGAAAACTGCTGATTTCTGCCACTACCACAGAATCCTCTGTCAATTCATCCACTACCTTTGTATAAGGAATCCCAATATTTCCAACCACTTTCACACTTGGAAAATGCATTTTCATAATATGCCCTACCAGAGAAGTGGTGGTGGTTTTTCCGTTGGTACCGGTAATGGCAACAATCTGACCTTTTCCACACTGGTAAGCCAACTCTATCTCTCCCCAAATCAAAAGGTTGTGTTCTCTAAAAGCATCCACCAATGGAATGTCTAATGGAACCCCGGGACTTAAAATTGCAATGTCTGCCTCATTTAGTATCTGCTCCGGCACCTGTTCCAGTAGAAATGGCACCTCTGAAAGTCTATTATTCTTGTCTTTTATGGCATCTACATCCAAATCTGCTTTTGCATCATACAGATAAACCTTTGCCCCCTTGGAAAGCAAAAGTTCTGTTGCAGCAATTCCACTGATTCCTGTACCTACCACAATAAATGTTTTCTCTGAAATTTCCAAAACGAACCTCCTAATTTACATTGCCACGTAAGCCACAAGGCAAAGCAATGCGGTAACAATTGAGAAACATGCAACAACTCTGGTCTCTGACCATCCACTCAATTCAAAGTGATGGTGAATCGGGGCCATCTTAAAAATTCTTTTTCCATGGGAAATTTTGAAGTATCCCACCTGAATGATAACGGATAACACCTCTATCAAATAAATCAGACCCACAATCAAAATAAACAGTGGCATCTGAAGCATATAGGCAGTTGCCGCCACAAATCCACCTAACGCCAAAGAACCGGTATCTCCCATAAATACACTGGCCGGATAGACGTTAAATAACAAAAATCCCAAAAGAGCGCCTACCACCGCACAGGTAATAGGTTCAATTCCGCTTTGTGTTCCCACAGCTACCGCGGTAAAGAATACAGCTACCAGTACGGTTACCGAAGAGGCAAGACCATCCAGTCCGTCTGTAAAGTTTACACCGTTCACAGTTCCAATCACTGCAAAATATAAAAGAGGAATGGCCCACCATCCCAAATCCAGATACTTTCCGCCGGAAAAAGGAACCAGCATAGTCAAGGATACATCTGTAAAATTAAGAATATAAAAAACAAAAATGGTGGTCACCACAATCTGTAACAACATCTTCTGCCAAGCAAGCAGCCCGTCAGAACGACGAAGTACCACTTTTAAATAGTCATCCAAAAATCCGATAATTCCGAATCCCACCGTCAAAAACAAAATCGGTATAATTCTCGGGTATTTCGGAATAAACAACACGGAAGTAATAATCACTGCCGCCAAAATAATCAGTCCACCCATAGTCGGTGTACCTGTTTTTATCTGATGGGATTTCAGCTCTTCTCTCTCTGTCTGACCCACTTTTAATTTCCGCAAAAACGGAATGACAATCGGTCCCAACAAAGTTGCAATCCCAAAGGAAATTAATACCGGAATTAAAATTCTTTCTACCATAACTACTCCTCGTTTATCTCATTTTCTTTCGCAATTCACTAACTTTACCAGTATAAGTTATTTTCGCTATTTCTGCAATATATTCAGGTAGGGTAAAATATTGGAAAACAGCTGACTCACCACCGGAGCAGCAATGGTTCCGCCGTAATAAATTCCCACCGGCTCATGGATAATCACAAGAGCCAGCACCTGAGGGTCATCTGCCGGTGCAAACCCCACAAAAGAAGCAATGTACTTCCCACTACCTCTGGGTAGCATCTGGGATGTGGCAGTCTTTCCTCCCACCGCGTATCCTTCCACCTGCCCATTTTTACCTGTCCCCTCTGCCACCACCTGATATAACAGATACTGCAGTGTCTCTGAGGTTTTCTTAGAAACAACTCTGCCACGGTTTTTATACTTTAAAGTTTCTCCCCTTTTATCTCCACGGTTTCTGGTCTCCACTCCCACATGAGGCGTGATTCTCTTTCCACCATTGACCAAGGAGGATACTGTGGCAGCCATCTGGATGGGTGTTACCTGAAAAGACTGGCCAAAGGAAATGGTGGCCAGTTCCACCGGACCTACATTTTTCTCCTGATGCATAATGGTTCCCGCTTCTCCCGGCATATCCACTCCGGTTTTTTCCAGCATTTGAAACTGACGAAAATATCGAAAGAAGTCAGATGCACCAAGGCGCAACCCCAATTGAATAAACACCGGATTACAGGAATTCATAATGGCATGGGTAAAATCCTCACTGCCGTGTCCCGTGGTTTTGTGGCATCGAATTCTGGTATCTTCCACCGTAATACTTCCTGTGCAGCAAAACTGCTCATCCAGTTTTACCACATCCGCCTCCAGCGCTGCGGCAGTGGTGATAATCTTAAAGGCGGAACCCGGCTCATAAGTATCGCTGATACACACATTTCGCCACATCTCGTTTCTAGCATCACTCTTTTTTTCTTCTGATATGTTTTCTCCCACACCCTCCGGTAAGGAAAAGGGATCTGACAAAGAAAATTCCGGCGTATTTACCATAGCATAAATCTCTCCGTTCTGGGGATTCATCACAATCATTTCCACTGCACTTGCCTGATGTTTTTCCATTGTCTGATAGGCCAGCTGAGTGGCATACTGACAGATATTGTAATCCAAGGATACGTATAAATCCTTTCCGGAAACCGGCTCCTGTCGGGATTCCCCCAGTTCCGGCAACTCCACTCCTTTGGCATCGGTGTAAGTCAGGATTTTTCCGTCTGTCCCCTGCAAAACACTGTCATAATAACTCTCAATGCCGATAATCCCCTGATTGTCTCCACCGGTAAACCCCAACACCTTGGATTGGAGTTCGTCGTATGGATAATAGCGTTTGTAATCATCATCCACCTTTACTCCCGCCAAGTCATACTCTCGGATTTTTTCACCGATTTCTTTGCTCACATTGGATTTTATCTTTTCAATAGAACTGCGTTTTGTCACCCTTTTTTCCACCTGGTCTCTGGGAAGTCCAAGTTCTTTGGAAAGACAAGCAATCACCGCTTCTTCGTCTTCAATCTGACTGTGAATAACGGAAATATTGCATACCGTCTTGTTCGACGCAAGAATTACGCCATTTTTGTCAATAATCCGTCCTCTGGCTGCCTTTATATGTCTCTCCCGCTGTTCCACTTCCACCGCCCGGCTGGCATAATGTTCCGCTCGAAACACCATCAGATAAGCGACACGAAAGCACAGGCAAACCAGCAGTAATATATAGAGCGCCCCTATCAGCTTTGTCTTCCGATTTGAATACGCCCTCAATTGTTCCATAGGCATATGCCTCAAAAACTTTTTATATCATCTTATTCCTGGGATGTGACAGGAATACCTTTCACATTCAAATAGGGCAAAATCTGTGTGAAAATGTCCTTTGCAATGTAAGAAGAATAAGAACAGTGATCCTGTGCCTCCACATGAGGTGTATCGATTGCCACATAGACCACCACCTCTGGGTCATCATAAGGGGCAAATCCGATAAAGGAAACCACATAGTTGTTCTCAGAACGGGGCAGTTTTTGGGCCGTACCTGTCTTGCCACCAATCTGGTAGCCCTCGACGGCAGCTTTCTTTCCGCTACCCTCATCCACTACGGTAAGCATATAATCCCGTAGCATATCACTGACTTCCTTTGACACGGTACGCTTCATCACCACCGGCGAAATTTCCTTTACCGTATCTCCGGAGGAATCCACAATCCGCTTTACCATATGGGGCTGATACATATCTCCCCCATTGACCAGAGAGCAAAAAGCTGACGCCAATTGTACCATAGTCACGTTAAAGTTCTGTCCGAAAGAGTTAGTGGCAAGGTTTGCCTCCCTCTCCTCCAATTCTTTTTCGTTATAAATCAAAGATGCAGTGCTGGCCTCTCCCGGTAAATCAATTCCCGTCTTCTGACCAAAGCCAAACACAGACATAAATTTTGAGAAATTAACCGGTCCAATGATTGCTGCCATCTGCATCAAGGCATCATTGCAGGAATTTGCCAGTGCCCATCGAATATCTTCCTCTCCATGACCGTCTCGTTTCACACAGCCGATGGGCCATCCTCCCACCATCTGATAACCATCACAGAAAAAGGTCTCATCCCCTTTAAGGGTACCACTGTCAAGACCCATAGCCACAGTAAAAGGCTTAAAGGTAGAACCCGGTTCAAAGGTTTTTGTCACAGAATAGTTTTGCCAGATGTTATTTAAAATATTGCTTTTGTCATCCTCCGACATTGCCTTTATCTGATCCTCTGTGTAATATGCCGACAAATCCTTTGGATTGTTCAAATCAAACCCCGGATAATGAGCCATAGCCAGAACTTCTCCATTTTTGGGATTCATAACAACCACTGCGGTATCATCACTTCCCAGCGTCTGTCCGGTCTCTGCAGCCATTTCCTGATTTGCCTTTAAAATTGCCTCTTCCACCACCGTCTGAATGTTTGCATCCAAAGTGGTAACCAATGAATTTCCGTTTTCCGGTTCGATTACCGTTTTTTCCACATTGCTGTCAGCGTTATAATAGCCATAGGAACGGCCATTTGTGCCGTTTAACACATCATTATACTGATTTTCCAAGCCGATAACGCCCTCGGTGGAATTGGCAAATCCAATCACTGCAGCCCCCAAGGAATTATACGGATACTTTCTCACATATTCCTTTTCAAACCAGATTCCGGCAATTTCTTCACCTTTCTTTTCATCGTCCATAATACTTTGAAAAGACTGCATCTCATCATAGGAAACTTTTTTTGCCAAAACCACATACTGGGAATTCTTGTTTTCTTTTAACTGCTTGTACACATTATCAGAATCAATTTCCGGGAAACACTGCTTTAAATACCCCACCGTAGAATCTATTTTTTTTTCGTTGGCATTTAATACCTTGCAATCCAAAATTACGTTGTACACATCCACACAGGTGGCAAGAACCGTTCCCTTGGCATCCATAATGTCTCCCCTTTGAAATGGAATCGTCTGGCTGTCATACTGTTGCTGAGACAACACTATCTTTTCATATTTGTCCCCACTGGTGTACTCTATATACATCAAACGGCCTATTAAACCCACAAAAAGAACGCAAATAACTATAAAAACAAAGTACAGTTTATTTTGCATTCTTTTCAAAAATTGTTTATTTGATTTTTTTCTTCTCTTCTGTCCACTTACATTTCTCGCCACGGATAACACCTGCCATTAAGGAATTTTATGATACTGACTCATATAATCACTGTCATCCATATTATAATACACTATTTGGTCTGCTTTTGCATAGACCATACCCAATTCATTCATAGCCTTTGACTTTACATCTGCCAAATTAGATACCGTACTGATTCTGCTTTGAGCCGCACTGTTTTCCGCCTTTAAGTCTGTAACCTGGCTTTCCAAAGCAGCAATATTGTCCATATGTGTTGTGATGCTGTTGGTAAGATTTACATATCCCACAAACAAAACACCTGCCACTGCAATCACGCCCATAATATATACCGTATATAAACGCTTGCGACGCATCATAGCCGCACGTTTTCTCTGCTGGCGCTTGCGGTTTCTCTCCTGTCTCTCGCGACGTTCTCTCTCTATCTCATGTCGGTCCGGAAGTGGCTGTGCCACCTGTCTTACTGTATTTCCTTCTGTAAAATAAAATGTCTTTACTTCTGCCATATCGAAGTCCTTTCTGCCCTTCCCTGGGCTACAATTTAAATGGCTTTCCTCTCAAATACACGAAGTTTTGCACTTCTGGATCTGGAATTTTCTTGAAGTTCCTTTTCACTTGGTAAAATTGGTTTTCTCGTAACCACTTTACCCTTGGACTTTTTCCCACATACACAAACCGGGAAATCCTTTGGACAAGTGCATGGGTCTTGGTTTTTCTTAAATATATTTTTCACAATGCGATCCTCTAAGGAATGAAATGTGATAATACATATCCTTCCTCCGTCGCTAAGTAAATCTATGAAATCGTTTAGGTTGTCCTCTAAAACCTCTAACTCTCTGTTTAATTCAATTCGGATTGCCTGATAGGTTCTCTTGGCCGGATGTCCTCCGGTAACCTGTAATTTTTTAGGAATCGAAGCTTCTATGATTCGATTTAGTTCTCCTGCGGTCTCTAGAGGCTTTTTCTCCCTGGCCTTTACAATATTTTTTGCAATATTCTTTGCAAAGCGGTCTTCTCCGTAATCTCGGATAATGCGGTATAACTCTTCCTCAGAATAACCATTGACAATATCGGATGCCGTTTTTTCAGACTCCTGATTCATCCTCATGTCCAAAGGCGCATCCTCCACCATATAGGAAAATCCCCTCTCCGGCGTGTCCAACTGAAAAGATGAGACTCCCAAATCCAGGACGATTCCGTCCACTGACGTAATTCCCAGTTTTTCCAGTTCCGACACCATAGCTTCATAGTTGCTGTGCACATATGTAACCTTGTCCGAAAATGCAGCCAATCTCTCTGACGCCGCCTGTAAGGCATCTCTATCCTGGTCAATTCCAATCAATCGACCATTCTCAAGACGCTTGGCAATCTCGTAGGAATGTCCGCCGCCTCCCATAGTGCCATCCACATAAATGCCATCGGGTTTGATATTCAATTCATCAATGGTTTCCTTTAGTAAAACCGAATAATGATTAAACTCCATTTACTCTCCTAAATACTGAGTCCCAGCTCTGCCATATGCTCCACGATTTCGTCCATATCGTCATATGAGCTGGCATCCTCATAACGTTCCTTGTCCCAAATTTCAATTTTTGAGAGAACTCCCACCAATACCACGTCTTTTTCCAGACCTGCAAATTCACGCAATACAGCCGGAAGTAAAATACGGCCCTGCTTGTCCACTTCACAACTTGCAGCACCTGCAAAGAAGAATCTCATAAACTTTCTGGCGTCCTTTGTGGTGAGATTTACCTCTCGAAACTTTTCCTCGATGCGGTTCCACTCCTCATTGGAATATACGTAAAGACAACCATCCACGCCTTTGGTAACAACAAACTGCTCTCCCAGCTGTTCACGGAATTTTGCAGGCACAATCAATCGACCTTTTGCATCTATACTGTGACTGTATTCTCCCATGAACATGGTCATCTTCCTCCTTCCCTAATTTATCCACAAAGTTATCAACTTATCCACCACTTTGTGACACCGTGTACCACTTCGCACCACTTTTAACTACATTTTATGTGACATCGGGGCAAAAATCAAGCCCCAAAG
Source organism: Lachnospiraceae bacterium (assembly GCA_022768745.1). Taxonomy (GTDB): domain Bacteria; phylum Bacillota; class Clostridia; order Lachnospirales; family Lachnospiraceae; genus Pararoseburia. Next base: position 74,127 of record JALELK010000033.1, on the reverse strand, counting down.
TCTTGTAAAATAAGGCTTTGAGGCTTGTGGAGGATGGTGGAGGGAAATCCCAATACATAGTGTTGTGCCATTTTGTTTTTTCACACTAGATATTGTGGTACCGAAAGTTTCTACCACATATCTAAAAATTTAAATGAATTTTTCCTATATTTTTTGTGAAATTTCACCACAAAAAAGGTGTGCCCTGAGGCACACCCACTTTCATCCATTGCTTACGCATTTTTCTTTTTTCTCATTATAACATAGGCAATCACAGAGACAATCATCATCACCACTGCCACCACCTGGGACACCGGAATTCCTGTTCCCCACAGTTTTAACTGATCTGTTCTGACACCCTCAATCCAGAATCTTCCCAGTCCATAGAAGAACAGATAATCAAAGAATAGTTCCCCGTCAAACTTCTTTCTCTTTGTATACCAAAGCAAGAAAATCAAAAGTACCAAATTCCAAAGAGACTCATATAGGAAGGTAGGATGCACCTGAACATACATCACGTCTCCCACCATTCTTCCGTGGGAAATCATTTCCTGGGTGATGTCGTCCATAGAGCGCACTGCATTCAGCGGAAGCTCCATTGCAAAAATATTATTTGTATAGCCGCCGAACACTTCCCTGTTAAAGAAATTACCCCAGCGTCCCATAATCTGCCCCACCAGAACCCCGGGCATTACAATATCTGCCACCTGAAAGAAGGAGAGTTTTTTACATTTGCACACCACAATACAGGCTACCATACCTGCCAGAACACCGCCGTAGATAGCAAGTCCACCCTCTCTCAAATTAAAAATCTGTAACAAGTTATCTTTGTACAAATCCCATTGGAACGCCACATAATAAAGTCTCGCACCAATAATTCCGAATACCAGACTGTAAATGCATACATCCAATCCGGCATCCTCATCAATGCCTGCTTTCTTCCCCCGATACATAATCAGAAGAATGCTAAGAAGCATTCCTATCGCAATGATAATCCCGTAATATGCAATGGAAAATCCAAAAATATCCACAGATTTTCCTACATTTTTTAAATAGATATGTAGATTTGGGAAATTAATATCTGTATTCATATCATTCTCTCCTAAAAATGGCCTGCCTTTTAATGGCAGGCCCCATTTTTATGCCATCGCAAAGCTGGCACACTTTGTCTGTCCCACACCAACACTATTTGCAATGTCAATGCTACCTGCGTCACATTTACCGCTGGCATTATAACGACAATGAACCGCATCACAGGTAATCTCTGTCACACCGTCAGGCTCACCGGCTCTGTTGCATGCGCAACCATCCTTGCCCACCTCATAGTTTCCACAATAGGTGTCATCACTTTTCTTTGCCGACTTTCCCTCAACGGTAATACCTGCTCTACAGCACATCTTGTCCTCATTATAGCGACATTCTGTCGCCCTACAATCTAACTGTGTCATACAAAAATGCTCCTTTCTTTTATTCGCATTTAGTATGTACACAATTTCTGTACCTTATGCCTGTTTCTTTTATTGATTTTCATTGACGTCAGCAATCAACATAGCATCTCCAAAACTAAAGAATCGATACTTCTGCTCCACCGCCTGACGATAAGCCTCCATAATATGGTCTCTCCCTGCCAGAGCACTGACTAACATCACCAAGGTAGATTCTGGAAGATGAAAATTCGTAATCAATCCGTCAATCACCTTAAACTGATAGCCCGGATAGATAAAGATTTCTGTCCATCCGCTCTTCTCTCGGAGAAATCCATTCTCATCTGCTGCCGATTCCAAAGTTCTGGTACTGGTGGTTCCAACGGCAATCACGCGGTGTCCCTGTCTCTTGGTCTCATTAATCATATCCGCCGCTTCCTGAGAAATCTGGAAGAACTCAGAATGCATATGATGATCCAAAACATTTTCCACCTTTACCGGTCGGAATGTGCCCAGTCCCACATGGAGCGTCACCTCAGCAATGGAAACTCCCATATCTTTGATTTCCTGCAACAATTCTTTGGTAAAATGTAGCCCCGCCGTTGGTGCCGCTGCCGAACCGTCGTATTTGGCATAAACTGTCTGATAGCGGTTTTTATCCTGCAGCTGATGGGTAATGTACGGCGGAAGAGGCATTTGTCCCAACTGGTCTAATATTTCTTCAAAAATCCCCTGATATTCAAATCGAACCAGTCGGTTTCCTTCTTCCACAATATCAATTACTTCCGCTTTTAGCAAGCCATTTCCAAAAGTTAATCTGGAACCGATTCTTGCCTTTTTCCCCGGTTTTACCAGTGTCTCCCAGACATCGTCGCTTTTTCTTTTTAAAAGAAGAAGCTCTACTTTACCTCCGGTTTCTTCTCTCTCACCAATTAACCTGGCCGGAATGACTCTGGTATTGTTGATCACCAGACAATCCCCCGGTCTTAAGTAGTCCTTTATATCGTAAAAATGGCGATGGGTTACATCGCCACTTTTTTTGTCCAGGACCATCAATCTTGAATTTGATCTTTTCTCCAGAGGATCCTGTGCAATCAGTTCCTCCGGTAAATCATAATAAAAATCTTTTACGTCCATTGTTTATCTCTTACTTTCTAAGTTGAATTCCCATTTCTTCCAATGCCTTCAAAATCCGGTTCATTGCGGAAGTAATATCCTCTTCCTCCAGGTTTTTGTCCTTTGCTCTAAATGTCAAGGAGTAAGCCACGGATTTGAATCCCTTCAGAATCTGATTTCCCTCATAAATATCAAAGAGTTCATAGGATTCCAAGTAGCTTCCGCCCTTCTTGTCAAACACATCTTCAATCTGACCAATCAGGACATCTCTTGGCACAACCATACTGATATCCCTGGTTGCTGCCGGGAATTTGGCAATTCCTTCATACTTCTTATCAAAGTTTGAGCGTTCCACAATCTCAGGCATATCCAAAACTGCAATGTAAACTCTCTCTTTGATGTTGTAATTTGCAGCCACCTTAGGATGAACCTCTCCCAAATATCCGATAACGGTATCTCCATATACAATGTTTGCCTGACGTCCCGGATGTAGGAATGTCTTTCCGGCCTGTGGGTCATAGGTGAGTTTTCCGTCCATTCCCACCTGAGAAATGATTTCTTCTACGGCACCCTTCATGGTAAAGAAATCTCCCTCGCCGTACATTCCAAGGGTTAACTGCATTCTCTCCTCCGGCAATTCTGTAAGCGGCAACTGCTTTGGAAGGTAAACATTGCCCATCTCGAACAGACGCACATTCTTGTTTCTTCTGTTGGCATTGGTTGCCAGAGATGTGAGCATACCATCCAGTGGTAAAGTTCTCATAATACTGAAATCTTCACCCAAAGGATTAGAAATCACTACAGCCTGACGAAGTTTATCATTTTCTGCCAAAAGCAGCTTGTCAAACACCTTAGGGCTCTCAAAGGAGTAAGTCATTCCCTGAGAAAATCCGCAGAACTGAGCAACGGTTCTTGCAATTTTTTCAATCTTTAATTTATAGGTAAGGCCACCGGTGGTTGCCTCTCCGGAAGGAAGGGATGTAGGAATCTTGTCATATCCGTAGAATCTCGCCACTTCCTCTGCCAAATCGGCGTAGCTTTCCAAGTCCTGTCTCCAGGATGGAATGATAATCTCATTTGTCTCTTTGTCATAACCCAACTCCAAACGCTTGAAGTAAGTGAGCATCTCTTCATCGGAGATGTCGGTTCCCAACATACGGTTATACTTCTCAGGTTCAAACGGAAGTCTTCTGCCTTCCATTTTCTTGGTGTAGATATCAATCACACCGCCTACCACTTCACCACAACCTAATTCTTCCACCAACTGGCAGGCACGGTTCATAGCCTCAATGGCATTGTTTGGATCCAATCCCTTTTCAAACTTTCCTGAAGCATCCGTACGAAGCCCAACCTTCTTTGAAGAAAGACGAATGTTGGTTCCGTCAAAGCAAGCAGCCTCAAAGAGCATGGTTTTTACATTGTCTGTAATCATGGAATTTTCTCCACCCATAATTCCAGCCAAGCCCACTGCTTTTTCCCCGTCACAAATCATAAGAACGCTATCATCCACCTTACGTTCCTGACCATCCAAAGTCACAAAGGTTTCATCCTTCTCACCACGGCGAACAACAATTTCTTTTCCTGCAATGGTATCCAAATCATAGGCATGCATAGGCTGTCCGTATTCTTCCATAACGTAATTGGTGATATCTACCAGATTATTAATCGGACGAATCCCCTGAGCTCTGAGTCTTCTCTGCATCCATTCCGGTGATGGAGCAATCTTGATATTCTTTACCACTCTGGCTGTATATCTTGGGCAAAGGTCGGTATCCTTAACCGTAACCTTAATGTAATCGTTCACATCCTCATTGTTTCCTGTCTCGGTTACCACCGGAGGAACAAATTCTTTTTTGAAAGTGGCTGCCGCCTCACGGGCGATTCCCAAAATTGAGAAGCAGTCCACACGGTTGGAAGTAATTTCATATTCCACTACAGAGTCATCTAATCCTAAAACTTCCACTGCATTGGCCCCAACTTCGGTATCATCAGGGAAAATATAAATTCCGTATTCCGGTGCCTCCGGGAACATATCTCTGTCAGACCCCAGTTCCTCGATAGAACACATCATACCGTTGGATTCCACTCCACGAAGTCTTCCCTTTTTAATTTTGATTCCGCCCTCGGTCTTGCTTCCGTCATGGCCACCTGCCACACAACCGCCATCTAAGACAACAGGAATCTTCGCACCTTCAAATACATTTGGTGCGCCTGTAACAATCTGAATCACTTCAGAACCGATATCCACCTGACAAATCACCAGTTTATCTGCATCCGGATGAGGAGCAATTTCTTTAATCTGTCCCACTACAATCTTGTCCAAATCCGCATCCATAGATTCATAAAACTCTACCTTTGAACCGGAAAGCGTCATTGCATCCATATATTCCTGAGGAGTTACTTCCAGTCCCGGCACTAAATCCTTAATCCATTTTAATGATGTTTTCATCCTAATATCCTCCTACCAATTAAAACTGCTTCAAGAAACGATCATCGTTTTCGTACAACAGCCTCATATCATCAATCTCGTACTTCAAAAGAGTAATTCTCTCCAGACCTACACCAAAAGCAAATCCCTGATATTCATCCGGATCAATTCCACTCATCTTCAAAACCTTAGGATGTACCATTCCACAGCCCAGAATCTCAATCCATCCCTCGCCCTTGCAGAAACGACATCCCTTACCGCCGCACTTGAAGCAGGATACATCCACCTCTGCACTCGGCTCTGTAAACGGGAAGTGGTGAGGTCTGAATTTAACCTTTGTATCTTCTCCGAACAACTTCTTTACAAACTCTACCAAAGTGCCCTTTAAGTCTGCAAAGGTAATATTTTTATCAATTACCATTCCCTCAATCTGGTGGAAAGATGGTGAGTGGGTTGCATCCACCTCATCGGAACGGAACACTCTTCCCGGTGCAATCATACGGATTGGAAGCTTTCCCTTTTCCATAACACGAACCTGAACCGGTGAAGTCTGTGTACGAAGCAGGATGTCCTTATTGATGTAAAAAGTATCCTGTTCGTCCTTGGCAGGATGATTTTCAGGAATATTCAACGCCTCAAAGTTGTAATAATCATATTCCACCTCAGGTCCTTCCACAACTTCGTATCCCATGCCCACGAAAATGTCCTCTACTTCATCCAGCACATTTGTATTGGGATGAGCGTGGCCGATGTTTGCCTTCTTCGCCGGCAAAGTGACGTCAATCACTTCATTTTTTAACTTGTGCTCCATCTCGACCTGCTCTAATTTTGCCTTTGCCTCATTCAGACGCTCCTCGATGTTACTTCTGGTTTCGTTCACCAACTGTCCCACCATAGGTCTGTCCTCCGGCTTCACGTCCTTCATAGACTTTAATACTGCCGTAAGTTCTCCCTTTTTACCAAGAATTGCAACTCGAACATCATTAAGGGCGCTCATCTCTTCTGCCGCGTCAATCTGTTCCATTGCTCTTTTTGTAATTTCCTGCAATTTGTCTTTCATATTTGTTATCTCCTTCATATTAAACTCTGGAAAATAAAAAAACTCCATCCCCGTAGGGACGAAGTTACTCCGCGTTACCACCCTGATTCCAGATTTTTCTGACACTCATATGCTTAACGTGCACTACCCGTCACAGCTTACTTTCTTTCAGCCATGCAGCTCCTGCGGGAAATTTGCAAACCACCTAACCTTAGAACAACTTCCAGCCAACGATTGTTCCTCTCTGTAAATAGTATCGCCTGCTACTGTACGCAATCAATGCCTTTAACTTATGACATTCTAGCACAGGGTGAAAAAAACATCAAGATTTTTTTGTTTTCCGGCGATTCCACTTATCAGCAATTTCCTGTTTTTTCTTGTTCATAAAGTTACCAAACACCTGTCCAAAAAACACATTTGCCTCCGCACACATAAACATAATGTACATACAGGAATACAGCCAAAACATCATCAGCACCAAAGTGGACAAACTGCCGTAAATTGAAAACTTATCATAAATCTTTACATATAAAGAAAGAAAAATGGAAAAAACATACCAGATTGCCGCACAGATGAGCGCCCCGGGAATCTGAGAAACCGCTTTTACCTTTTTATTGGGTAGCACTGTAAAAAACCACACAAACAGCCCGGTTAAGATACCAAATACTAAAAGGCCTCGAATCAAAGGTCTCACACTGACCAGTGCCAGAAGCAATCCCTTGAAACCATACGCGCTTTGTAACAACCTCTGTATGTGCTCATTAAATACCATCAAGGTCAAAACAATAATAATGGAAAATATCAAAATGATTGTGTACACCACAGACCAGAATCTTACCACAAACCAGTTTCTCGTCTCCTCAATTCCGTTTAAAACATTCAAACCGGAAGTCATATACTGCAAAGCTTTTCCCGCTGCCCAAAGTGCTGCAATCGCAGCAATAGAAAGGACGCCGATAGAACGGGAATACACCTCCGTCAATATAATCCTAAGAAAGGGCTGAATGTATCCGGGCATAGCATCATACATCAGTGCCATCACATAATCCCTGGACACCGGTGTATAACGTATCAGCGAAATAAACACCATCAAAAACGGAATCGCCGACATAATGATAAAAAACGCCGCCTGTGCCGCAAAGGCACCTATGTTATCTCTTTTACATTTGTCCAGATATGTCTTCACATATCCAACAATCATCCAAATCATAAATTACCCTTTCTCTCAAATGGTAACAATTTCAGTTTTTTTATAGAAAAAGTTCAGAATATCCCCATAAGCATATCCCATACCGGCCAAGGCTTTTGCTCCATTCTGGCTCATTCCAACGCCATGACCGAATCCACCGCCGTAGAGAAGAAATCCATCCCCTTGCTTTTCCACAGAAAAAGCCGCGCTGGGCAAAGTGGAAACCTCTGTCATCAGTTCTCCGTCCTGCAAAGTCAAACTACCTGTTATACTACCAAGAACCTGACGAATATGCAATTGTTCATTTATCAATATACTTTCTCCGTCAAAATCCAACTTGATTTTTGTAACCGCTCCACCGGGGTTTCTCTCAAGAACTTCAATATTACATAATTTTGTCATACGTTTTTGAATCTTTTTGGAATCCGCCAGAATTTTCTTTGTCTTGGCGTTACACACCACAGCTCCCTTTTCCTTCTGAAGTCCTTGAATGGCAGTGATGGCAGAGGTGATGTCTGTCTCCTTTACGTTGGCTTTCCAGCGGAAGTAACGCTCGTTGCTCTCATAGGCATTGTCATCCGAATTGCGGATATAGGTATCAAATTCCACTTTCTTCTCATCTGTGCCAATATATTCACAAGGAAACACCGCATTGGATAATGAGCCTCCAAACAGACTTCCATCCTGAGTATACCCACAGGATGTGGAATAATACATGGCATCCAAAACTTTTTTATCACACATCAAAATCTGTCCTGCCGTCTCTGCAACCGCCTGATTGGTCTCCTGAGTTTCCTGTCCGTTGTTATACACCTGAAAAGAAACCGTATCGTCCATCTGGCCTTTCAATTCCGGATAAGCATAAGAATTGCTGTGGGCATAGGCATAGGTTCTGGCACAGACCGCCTGGGCCTTTAAAGCCTCCTTCCCATAGGTATGGGGCATTTCACTGGGCACTACCCGTTTCAGATAGTGTTCCATGTTAATCTCATTCACCACTGCCACTCCGCTTTTGGTAGGCTGAAGCTCCAGCACACCCTCGTATCCGTTTGTCTTGGCATCATCCCTCAGGAAAAGTTGTCCTCCCTCCGGTGCTGACAATCTCACCACTTTATCTTCTGAAAATGGATAATCCACATTGGCCTCCAATGTCTCCTCACCGTTCTCCGAAGACACGGTCATCCCCTTATCTCCGTACACAGTAACCTGATTCCGGTAAACCGCACCATCCCCCGCTGTAATTACTATACGCAGTGTTGCTGTATAGGGCATCGGTTCCGGTTCCTTCACCTGCTCTGTTTTCGTCTCATCGGACTGGGTCTTTCTCATCAGAAGTCTCTGCAAATCTACTGTTTTTCCCTGTATGTAAAAAATAAGAAAAATAAGCACTACACATACCGCAATCAAAAGAATCAGCACATTATTTTTCGGCTTTTTTATTTTATATCTGCTCAATCAAAACTTCTCCCTAAATGAAATAACAATAAATAAGGAAGTTGCCTGTAAGCAACTTCCTACGCTTATGTATCTCATAATTTTGTCTTATGTATCACCCAAAATGCCGGGCCTGATATTTTGACTCCTAGCAAAGCTAGGTGGGTAACCGCAATCTGCCTTCTGCCTTCCACTGCGTACGGAGGCCTGACATCCACCAGACAATATAAGAATCCCGTTTAAAGTAAATGTAGGTTCAAAACAACAGGTTGAATCGCACATCCCAGGCTATTTCATTAAGGTTATTATATACCATATACATGTAAATTACCAGTATAATTTATAAACATTTCTGGTAATATTTGCCCCGCCTTGTCTCCTCTGGCTGGCTCTGCCTCGCCCATCCGGTTCAGGACAAAGATTTCTGATTTTGTGTTCCTATGGTTCCATATCCTTTATTATTTATGTCCGCCCGACGCCCGACAGATGTCGTTGGAGTTGTCTTTTGGTGGCAAACTTTTTCAGCCGGCTTTGCGTCTACGTTAGGGTGCATAAGTGAACTGACCGACGCCAGCCAAAGCGTATGACCACACTCATACGACGCTTGGCTGGCTAGGGCAATTTCCAGAGAACGGATGCACCCTTACGTAGGCTAAAAGACGATGCTACTGTTTGCCGAAAAAGACACTCCTAGACATAAGTCGGGCTACGGCTCGGACACAAACAAGATATGGAACCACAGGAACTACAAAATTTACGAAATCTTTTTTACATCACCGGATGGGCGAGGCAGAGCCAGCCAGAGGAGACAAGACGGGGCAAATATTTGAGAGCGTTTAAAAAGCAACAAAAAAAGACACCCAACAAGTGGGTGTCCTTTTAAGTGTTTGTTTTTATGCCTGAGGACCTGCAGCAACAAGTGCCTTTCCAGCCTCATTTCCTTCGTATTTAACGAAGTTCTTAACAAAACGTCCAGCCAAATCTTTTGCCTTTGTCTCCCATTCAGAAGCATCAGCATAAGTATCTCTAGGATCAAGGATTGCTGGGTCTACACCAGGAAGTTCTGTTGGAACCTCGAAGTCAAACATAGGAATCTTCTTTGTAGGAACTTTCTCGATAGAACCATCCAAAATTGCATCGATGATACCACGAGTATCCTTGATTGAGATTCTCTTGCCTGTTCCGTTCCATCCGGTGTTAACAAGGTAAGCCTTTGCTCCGCTCTTCTCCATCTTCTTAACTAATTCCTCTGCATACTTTGTAGGATGCAACTCAAGGAATGCCTGTCCGAAGCAAGCTGAGAATGTAGGTGTAGGCTCTGTGATTCCACGTTCTGTACCTGCAAGCTTAGCTGTAAATCCTGAAAGGAAGTAATACTTTGTCTGCTCTGGTGTCAAAATAGATACTGGAGGCAATACTCCGAATGCATCTGCTGAAAGGAAGATAACATCCTTTGCTGCCGGACAGATGAGATAGGACGTACAATATTGTCACTGTGGTCGATCGGATAAGAAACACGAGTGTTTTCTGTAACGCTCTTGTCACCAAAATCAATCTTGCCGTTTGCATCAACAGTAACGTTCTCAAGCAATGCATCTCTTCTGATTGCATTGTAGATGTCCGGCTCTGATTCCTTATCAAGGTTGATAACCTTTGCGTAGCAACCACCTTCAAAGTTAAATACACCGTTGTCATCCCAACCGTGCTCATCATCACCAATTAAAAGACGCTTTGGATCAGTAGAAAGTGTTGTCTTACCTGTGCCTGACAAACCGAAGAATACTGCTGTGTTCTCTCCGTTTAAGTCTGTGTTTGCTGAGCAGTGCATAGAAGCAATTCCCTTAAGTGGAAGATAGTAGTTCATCATAGAGAACATACCCTTCTTCATCTCTCCGCCGTACCATGTATTAATGATAACCTGCTCTTTAGAAGTTGTATTAAATGCAACACATGTCTCAGAGTTTAATCCCAACTCCTTGTAGTTTTCTACCTTTGCCTTTGAGGCATTGTAAACAATAAAGTCAGGCTCAAAGTTTTCAAGTTCTTCTGCTGTAGGTAAGATGAACATATTCTCTACGAAATGTGCCTGCCAAGCAACTTCCACGATGAAACGAACTGCCATACGTGTATCCTTGTTTGCACCACAGAATGCATCAACAACGAAAAGCTTCTTTCCGGCCAACTCGTTGATTGCGATTTCTTTTACCTTTGACCAAACTTCTTCAGACATTGGATGGTTATCATTTTTGTACTCATCGCTTGTCCACCAAACGGTGTCATGTGAGTTTGCATCATCCACAATATATTTGTCTTTTGGAGAACGTCCTGTGTAGATACCTGTCATAACATTGACAGCCCCTAATTCTGTCTCCTGACCTTTTTCATATCCCTCCAATGAAGGATCCATTTCCTCTTTGTACAACTCTTCATATGAAGGATTGTATACTACTTCTGTAGTATCTTTGATTCCATACTTTGTCAAATCAATTTTTGCCATAGTTTTCTTCCCTTCCTTTGCTTTTAAAATCAAATTTTGCTAACTACAATATAGTATATCTGTTATTTTTTTGTCAATCATTTTTGTAAAATATTTCTCCTAAAAAACCACATAAGTTTCCATCTTCTTTTGGTAATATTTTCACCACTCTTCCTTATTTTTTATTTTCTTGCTTTTTAGGGCAAAAAAATGGTAAAATGGGATAATATATGTGAAACTAGGAGGTAATAGAACTATGGCAGATTATACATTCAGCGAAATTACGCCTCAGTTGATTAAACTATCTGAGATGTCAAAGAAATCCTCATATATAAATCCGGACTTATACACGGAGTATGATGTTAAAAGAGGACTTCGTGATCTAAACGGTAAAGGTGTATTGGTGGGAATCACTGAAATTTCCGAAGTCAATTCCACAAAAATCGTAGACGGAAAATCCGTTCCCTGCGATGGTGAACTTTTCTACCGTGGATACAACGTTCGGGAAATCATCAAGAACCAAGCCAAGGATTCCCATTTTGGCTTTGAGGAGTGTACCTATTTATTACTGTTCGGAAAATTGCCTACACGCACGGAATTAGATGAATTTTGTGAGCTGTTGAGCCACTATCGCTCTCTTCCGCAAAACTTCGTCCGGGATGTCATTATGAAAAAGCCAAGCAAAGATATGATGAACGCATTGGCCAGAGGTGTTCTCACCTTATATTCCTATGATGAGAGACCGGATGACACTTCAGCGCCTAACGTGTTGCGTCAGTGTCTGCAGTTAATCAGTATGTTTCCGCTTTTGTCCGTATACAGCTATCAGACCTATCGTCACTACTACAATGAGGAAAGTCTGATTATTCATCCACCAAAAAAGGAGTACTCTACCGCAGAGAACATCCTTCATTGTCTGAGGGATGACAGCAAATTTACTCCTTTGGAGGCAAAGCTTTTGGATGTAGCTCTGATTCTTCATATGGAGCACGGTGGTGGTAACAATTCCACCTTTACCACACACTTGGTTTCTTCTTCCGGAACAGATACTTACTCAGCAATCGCTGCCGCTATCGGCTCTTTGAAGGGACCGAAACACGGTGGTGCCAACATCAAAGTAATGAAGATGTTTTCTGATTTAAAGAAAAATGTTAAGGATTGGACCAACGAAGAAGAGGTCAGAAACTATCTGATTGCTCTTCTGAACAAGGAAGCCTTTGACCGTGCCGGACTTATTTATGGTATGGGACATGCCGTTTACTCCCTTTCCGATCCAAGAGCTGTTACCTTCCGCTCTTATGTGGAGGCCCTTTCCGAAGAAAAAGGTCGTCAGGAAGAATTTGCTCTTTACTCGTTGGTAGAACGCTTAGCACCTGAAGTCATTGCAGACAAGCGTAAGATTTACAAAGGTGTTAGCCCCAACGTGGATTTCTACAGTGGATTTGTTTATGACATGCTTGGTCTTCCAATGGAACTCTACACTCCTATTTTTGCCATCGCGCGTATTGCAGGCTGGAGTGCTCACCGTATGGAAGAAATTTGTCACAACGGCAAGATTATGCGTCCTGCCTACATGACTGTCTGTCCTCACAAGGACTTTATTCCTATGGACGAGAGACCATAGATTTAACGAAAAAATAACACAAATATCCGGCATCTGCTGTCCTCTGCTTTGGTATGACAACAGATGCCATTTTTCTGTGCTTTTTTACCAAATATGGTTTGATAAATAAGATTTTTTAGTGTACTATGTTATTATATTATAAATTATGAGGTGACGATTATGAGTTATTCAGACAAATCAGTTTTAATTTGTGACGATTCCATCCTTGCCAGAAAGCAGTTAAAAGATGCCATCTGCGAGTTCTGTGATGGAATTACCATTTATGAAGGAAAAAACGGTCAGGAAGCCGTTGATTTGTACCAGGAGCACACTCCTGATCTGGTTCTTTTGGACATTGTTATGCCAGAGATGGACGGAACTACCGCTGTAGAAAAAATCATTGCTTCAGACCCTAATGCTACTGTCGTGATTGTTTCTTCTGTAGGTACTCAGCTCCAGTTAAAGAAAGCCATCACAGCCGGGGCAAAGGATTTTATACAGAAGCCAATCGACATTTCTCAGGTACACAATCTTATCAAAACACATTTAGGGGGAGAATAATCTATGTATTCACAGCTTTTTGGAAGTTATCTGCTTCGCAAAGAAGCAGTCACACCTGAACAGTTGGCCGATGCCATTGCGAAGGTTGGGGATGCCCATATCAAATTGGGGACTCTGGCAATACACCAGGGATTGATGGTAGCATCCGAAGTAGACGAAGTTTGTTTCTTACAGACCAGAGAGGACAAGCGTTTTGGTGAAATTGCCATTGACCGTGGTTATCTTACAGAGGACCAGGTGCGAGACCTCTTAAAATCTCAAATCCCGGATTACCTGCTCTTGGGACAGTGTTTGGTAGAAAGCGGTGCTTTTTCCAACGCTGACTTAGAGACCTTGATGGTAGACTATCAGACAGAAAATGAAATGTATGATATGGACATGAATGTAGAAAACAAGGAGAAAATTACCAAGTTAATCGAGCGATTTTTCCTGGTTGCCGAAATTCCTGTCACAGAATACAGCGTTATGTATATGGAGTTGATGTTCAACAACCTGATTCGTTTTATCGGAGATGATTTCACCCCACTGGCACCGGTGCCTTGTAGCGAATATCCGGTAAACTACTGTGTATCCCAGGCACTCCACGGCAAAGTAAACTGCATTTCCAGAATTGATATGCCAAAGGAATCTGCCATTGCATTTGCATCCAGATATGCGAATCAGGAATTCACAGAGTTTGATGAATATGTCCAGGCTTCCTTAGAGGATTTCATCAACTTACATAACGGATTGTTTATCGTAAACATCTCCAACGAATATTCCGTAGAATTGACTTTGGATCCGCCGATGGTGGAAAGCGATGAAACACTCACCCTCTCCGAGGCATCCTTTGTGATTCCGATTATTTATCCTTTTGGCACCATTCATTTAATCGTCAGCCTTTATGGAGAATAAAATTTTTAATAAACTCAAAAAGCGGCATCCTTATGGGTTGCCGCTTTTTTATGTTCTCAAAACCAATTATTTTATACTACGCTTTTCGCCTTCTGTTACGCCTTCAAAAAATCTCTGACTACCTGTGGCATCTCATCCACCTCACAAATGGTCTTGTGACGAATTTCAGCGTTTCTTATTTCCTCTACTGCCTTTGGAACCTTTACATTTGCAATCTCGCTGAGCTTGTCTACCAGTGCAAAGTCATCCATATCATCATAAGCAGAATCAATGGCTCCCATAACGCTTCTGGCAAACTTAAATGGGCTGGCTGTAGATGCAATCACTGTTGCCTTTGTATCTCCGGTATCTTTTTTATACTTCTCATAAACTCCGGCAGCAACAGCCGTGTGAGTATCAATGACATATCCGGTATCTTCATATAAGTCGTGAATTACCTTGCCGGTCTCGTCTTCGTCGGTATAATTTCCATAGAAGTCACCTAGCTTCTCTCTCATCTCATCTGTAATCTCATATTTTCCTTCTGAGACAAGCTGATTCATAAGTGCTGCATTCTTCTCTGCATCTTCTCCGGCGATACGATAAATCAATCGCTCCAGATTGCTGGAAATCAAAATATCCATAGATGGAGAATTTGTCAGTACAAATTCACGATTTTTGTCATAGACACCGGTCTGGAAGAAGTCATACAACACTTTATTTTCATTGGAAGCACAGATTAACTTATCGATTGGAAGTCCCATATTCTTTGCATAAAATGCCGCTAAAATGTTACCAAAGTTTCCGGTAGGAACTACCACATTAATCTTTTCGCCCTCTTTAATTCTCTCATTTGCCAACAGCTTGCTGTAAGCATAAACATAATAGACAATCTGAGGTACCAGGCGACCGATATTAATGGAATTTGCTGAGGAGAACTGATAATGCGCCTTGTCAAGTTCCTCTGCCAATTCTTTGTCTGCAAACATCTTCTTTACTCCGGTCTGGGCCTGGTCAAAGTTACCATTGATTCCAACCACAAGAGTATTATCTCCCACCTGAGTAACCATCTGCTTTTTCTGAATCGGGCTCACCCCGTCCTTTGGATAAAATACAATAATCTTTGTGCCCTCTACTCCGGCGAAACCTGCCAATGCAGCCTTTCCTGTATCACCGGATGTAGCGGTAAGAATTACGATATCATTGGAAACATTATTCTTTCTGGCAGATGTAATCATAAGATGTGGCAAAATGGAAAGTGCCATATCCTTAAATGCGATGGTGGAACCGTGGAACAATTCCAAATAATATGCACCATCTGCATAAACCATAGGAGCAATCTCCTCTGTATCAAATTTATCATCGTAAGCTCTATTGATACATCCCTTTAATTCCTCTTCCGTAAAATCTGTAAGATAGAGTTTCATCACTTCATAAGCGATTTCCTGATAACTCATTTTACTTAATTCCTGCAAACTAACGGAAAGCTGTGGAATCTGTGTAGGGACAAACAACCCGCCGCCATTTGCCAGTCCTTTTAAAATTGCCTGTGACGCACTCACTACCTCTGATGCATCTCTCGTGCTTACATACTGTAATTTCATAATCTTTACCTCTTAATTCATCTGTTAAATTAAAACATTCACTTTACCATTATAAAGTATTAATAAAAGATATGTCAATGTAACCAACCTTTGTTTTCCTATTTTTATGGGAATATGTTATAGTAGAAACAAATAACGGAAAGAAATTCTCGAGAAGGAGCCCCTATGCTAACCGGAGTTTACAAGACCACAAAAAAAGATGGCACCATCTATTATCGTGCCGGAATAAACTTCAAAAACAAACACATCAGCCTTGGCAGCTCCCCAAGTCAACTGACTGCCGCAGAGATGTATCGGGAGGCAAAAAATCTTTTGACCGACTTTTCCATCACTCTCACGGATTATTTCTCCCACATTCATGCTCTCTCCTTTGAGAAGGCCATATGCCTTTTGAACTATCGGGATCACGGAATTTATATAAAAACCCCCATCTACTTACAAACCGGATTTTTTCTATACTATATAGAACCCGGTTCCCCGTTAAAATTTGACAATGACGATTTGTTTTATTATTCCAGTCACAAGATTATTCGCAGAAACGGACATCTGTTTGTAAATGATTACGGTATGCAATACAACATTGCCAACCGGTACGGCATAAAAAATTACGGAGTGGAAGGTCGGGACTTTCGATTTGCCAACGGAGATTCCTCTGATTTCCGCTATTCCAATATTATCATTATCAACAAATACCACGGCATCACCCAGGAAGTACACAATAATAAAACCTGGTATGTGGCGAAACTGCATCTGAATGGGGATGTGATTATCGGGAAGTACTCCTCCGAGGTCAAGGCTGCCGTGGCCTACAACAAGGGTGTGGACTTTGCCAGAGACCAGGGTATCGAAAAAAATTATATTGAAAACTTTGTTTCCGAGTTATCCCCAAAAGAATATGCAGACCTTTATACAAGGTTGCCCCTGTCCAATAAATTCAAAGAATACATACTAAAAAAATAAGCCTGTGGGTATCCATTTTCCGGATAACTCACAGACTCTTATTTTCTATTTCTGGTTAATATAGTTTACCAATCCTTCGCAATCAATAATCTTTTGCATAAACGGTGGGAACGCCTGACCCTTGAACTGCTCTCCGGTGGTAATATCAGTAATCACACCGCTGTCAAAGTCAACCTTCACTTCGTCACCCTCCCCAATGGCCTTTGCTGCCTCCGGGCACTCAATAATCGGTAAGCCGATATTGATAGCATTTCGATAAAAAATTCTGGCAAAGGTCTCTGCGATTACACAGCTGACACCACAAGCCTTAATGGCAATAGGTGCATGTTCTCTGGATGAACCACAGCCAAAGTTTTTGTTTGCCACCATAATGTCTCCCACAGACACCTTGTTTACAAACTGATTATCAATATCTTCCATACAGTGCGTCGCCAATTCCTTAGGATCTGATGAGTTCAAATAACGTGCCGGAATGATAACGTCTGTATCCACATTATCTCCAAATTTAAATACTTTTCCCTGTGCTGCCTTCATTACATTACCTCCTTTGGTCCTGAAATCTTTCCGGTTAATGCACTGGCTGCTGCCACCGCCGGAGAAGCCAAATATACTTCTGAGTCAACGTGTCCCATTCTTCCTACGAAGTTTCTGTTGGTAGTGGAAACGCAACGCTCTCCTGCCGCCAAAACTCCCATATAACCGCCGAGACATGGTCCGCAGGTAGGTGTAGAAACCACGCATCCAGCCTCAATGAAATCACGGATAAATCCGGCTTCCATAGCATCCAGATAAATCTGCTGGGTTCCCGGAATAATGATAACACGAAGCCCCTTCTTTACCTTTTTACCCTTCAGTATTTTGTCTGCCATAGCCAAATCCTCGAATCTGCCGTTGGTACAAGAACCAATCACTACCTGGTCGATTTTCACATCTCCCACTTCATCAATGGTCTTTGTATTTTCCGGTAAATGAGGGAAAGAAACCGTAGACTTCAATGTGGAAAGATCAATGGTGTACTCCTCATCATATACCGCATCTTCATCTGCCTCAAACACCTTGTATTCTCTCTTTGAATGCTCTTTCATATAGTCAATGGTAATATCGTCTACCGGGAAAATACCATTCTTGGCACCGGCCTCAATAGCCATATTTGAAATACAAAGTCTATCATCCATAGAAAGATTTTTGATTCCCTCTCCACAAAATTCCATAGACTTATAAAGAGCTCCATCCACCCCAATCATACCAATGATATGTAAAATCAAATCCTTACCACTGATGTACTCGGAAGGCTTTCCTACAATATTAAACTTGATGGCAGAAGGCACCTTAAACCATGCCTTACCTGTAGCCATACCTGCAGCCATATCGGTACTTCCCACACCTGTAGAAAATGCACCGAGAGCTCCGTATGTACATGTGTGTGAATCTGCACCGATAATCACATCTCCGGCTACGGTCAGACCTTTCTCCGGAAGCAGTGCGTGCTCAATTCCCATCTGTCCCACATCAAAATAATTGGTAATATCATTTTTGCAGGCAAACTCTCTGACGCACTTGCAATGCTCTGCTGATTTTATATCTTTATTTGGAATAAAATGATCCATAACCAGGGCAATCTTGTCCTTATGGAATACACCGTCCACTTTCATTTTTTCAATCTCATGAATGGCTACCGGTGATGTGATATCATTTCCCAACACCAAGTCAAGATCCGCCTCAATCAATTGTCCTGCTTCTACAGACTCCAAGCCCGCATGGGCAGCTAAGATTTTTTGGGTCATTGTCATTCCCATACTTCTATCCCTACCTTTCTTCTCACGTTGCCCTTTAGTTTAGCACATTAAAGTGTGATTTTCAATTCCTTATGCTATAATGGAGGCAATAATGTTTGGATGTAGATTGGAGTATAAAAATGAAGTCACCCCGTAATCATAAATGGATTCGCAATATGTTTTTCATATGCCTGCTGGCGGTTTTTGCCTGTGTCATCCTGTTTCATTTTATCAGTGTCACACAGGACATTCAGTTTGAGCCGGAAAAACAAACCCAGCTCTCGGATGCGTGGATGTTAAACGGCACCCAGACCATATCCTTCCCCGCAGAATTGACGGCCAAAAAAGGTGAGCCCCTGGTGCTTTCCTGCAAGCTACCGGAGGACATATCCGAAAACGATGCTCTTTTTTTTAATGCCTCCTATTGTAGTCAGAAAGTTTATGTGGACGGCGAAGAAATCTATCACTTTGCAGACACACCCCAATTGCCTTTTAGCAATACCTTCGGATCTGCCTATGCATTGGTTGATTTGCTCCCGGAATATGCCGGCAAAACTTTAACCATCCAAATGACAAGCCCTTATGATGAACTTTCCTATGATATGACAGGGATTTATTTTGGTGACAAAGGAGAATTTAAATTTGCATTGCTCAGAAACAGTATGTGGCGCTATGCTATTTTTCATCTGTTTTCCTTTATTGCCCTGACTTCCTTGATTTTTGGTATTTACATACTACTGAATAAACTATTAGTAAACCTTGGCATTTCCTTTGTCTATTTTTCCGTGTTGGTTTTTTCCATGGGAATCTGGATTTTTTGTGATCCGTCCATTATGCAGTTTTACACAGCTGACTCCGCCATTGTGCAATTTCTGTCCCTGTTTAGTCTGCTGTTTATCGGTTCCAGCTACATGGGGCTCTGTGCATGCTTTATG
Source organism: Lachnospiraceae bacterium (assembly GCA_022768745.1). GTDB lineage: Bacteria > Bacillota > Clostridia > Lachnospirales > Lachnospiraceae > Pararoseburia. The sequence goes on along the minus strand of JALELK010000033.1, from coordinate 54,731 downwards.
CCAAAACAACATCGGATCTTTCGCGCTCTTGAATTGATTGGCTATGCTTTGGTTCTGTTCCAAATCGTCCTGTACCTGATGAACCACTTTAACTCCACCTTCTTTATTTTAGGGGTAGTGGTCTACGCCATAGCGTACCTTGCAATATCTACCATCAGTTTTTTACGCCACTACAAAGAATATGATTTTTCCAAATTCTTAATTCTGGGAATTTTCATTTTGTTTATTGGCGTGTGTGTCACAGCGGTTCAATTCTTTCAAGATCCTTCCGGCACCCGTGCGGTAATTGCCTTTACCTTATCTTTTGCCATCTATATCACCTGCCTGTTTATGATTATAGCAAAGGAATCCGTAAAGATTATCCGCAACTCCGTGCAAAGTGATATGTATGAGCATATGGCCTTTACAGATCAGCTGACCAATATACCAAATCGCGCCGCCTTTGACCGGGCCTTGGACGCATTGGAAAAGAAGGACACTCCTTCCGGGGAAGTGATTTTGTTTATCTGTGATTTAAATTATCTGAAGAAAACCAATGACGAAATGGGTCACCACATGGGTGACAAACTAATTCAGCAGGCTGCCCGGTGTCTGGTAAAAACCTTTCAGGGACATGCCACCGTTTATCGTCTGGGAGGAGATGAATTTGCTATCCCCCTCATCAACCCTCGGGGGTCTGTATCAGAGTTTCTTAATCGATTAGATAAAAATATGAGGGAGTATAACAATGTCAGCACATTGACTCTATCCATTGCCATCGGATATGCAAAACGTCCGTTGCCATTGACAACAGACGCCACAGAAATCGATATTTTCAGGGAAGCAGATGCAAATATGTATGAAAGCAAAAAGAAAATGCATGCCCAGCGCATAGATTCCCCTATGTATTAATACAGATCATACAAGGATGTCTCATCCGGTTCTCGATACTCGTGCTTTTCATAGTAACCTATGAGAAGACCGCTATCATCCCGTAAGGGAACCATATAGACGTCCTTTTTTTGCTTTTCATTGTAAAAGGTGTGGACTCTTCCGTGTTCTGTATCCACAGCAAACCAGTTTACCACTTTTTTTATCATCTCACAGGACTTTTCATTATGGCAATCCATAATGCTCTTTCCCACCAAATCCTTTCCGCCATATTTCTTATAATTTTCCTGAGCAGCGGGGTTCATATAAATAATCTGATGCTTGGTATCACATATCACCACCGCGCATTTATCCTCATCTACAATACTTTTAAAAAATTTATCCATTCCTTTCTCCTTCTATGAAGAAAAGCAGTAACTCCCCTGAGGAAATTACTGCTTTTATGTATCACTTCATCAATGAAAAACAAATTAGTTGTTGATGAACTTCTCTTCTTCGTTGTTCCAGCTGTAAAGCTTACGGATTTCCTCGCCAACCTTCTCTGAAGGATGCTCAGAAGCAAGCTTTCTCATAGCCTTGAAGTGAACCTGACGTCCTGCTGGAGACATATCAAGTAAGAATTCCTTAGCAAAGCTTCCGTCCTGAATATCAGAAAGGATCTGCTTCATAGCCTTCTTAGTGTCTTCTGTAACAATCTTAGGTCCTGTGATGTAATCACCATACTCTGCAGTGTTAGAGATAGAATATCTCATTCCTGCGAAACCTGACTGATAAATCAAGTCTACAATCAACTTCATCTCATGGATACACTCAAAGTATGCATTTCTTGGGTCATAACCAGCTTCGCAAAGAGTCTCAAAACCTGCCTGCATCAATGCACAAACACCACCGCAAAGAACTGCCTGCTCACCGAAGAGGTCTGTCTCTGTCTCAGTTCTGAAAGTAGTCTCCAAAAGACCTGCTCTTGCACCACCGATTGCAAGACCATAAGCAAGTGCCATGTCAAGAGCCTTACCTGTGTAATCCTGCTCAACTGCTACCAAACAAGGAGTTCCCTTGCCTGCCTGATACTCAGAACGAACGGTGTGTCCCGGAGCCTTAGGTGCGATCATTGTAACATCAACATCCTTTGGAGGCTTGATGCATCCGAAATGAATATTGAAACCATGAGCAAACATAAGCATATTTCCTGCTTCCAAGTTTGGCTCGATGTCTTTTTTGTACATATCAGCCTGCAACTCATCGTTAATCAAAATCATAATGATGTCAGCTCTCTTTGCAGCCTCTGCTGCTGTATATACTTCAAATCCCTGCTTCTCAGCCTTTGTCCATGACTTAGAGCCTTCGTACAAACCAATAATAACGTTGCAACCTGACTCCTTTGCATTTAATGCATGTGCATGTCCCTGGCTACCATAGCCGATAACTGCGATGGTCTTACCATCTAATAATGATAAGTTGCAGTCTTCCTGATAAAAAATTCTTGCTTCTTGTGACATTTTTTATTATCCTCCTTTAAAATTATCACTCAATCATAAAAACGTCTTCAGAACCCCTTGTAAGTCCCGTAAGTCCGGTTCTTGCCAACTCTAAAATCTGATAATCGTCAGCAATCACGTCCAAGAATGATTGTAATTTATCCTGATGGCCTGAAATTTCAATAACCATAGAATCGTGTGTAACATCCACCACTTTTCCGTGGAAAAATCCTGTCAAGGTATCCACAGCCTGGCGTTCTCCTTTTGTGACGGCAATCTTAACCAGCATCATCTCTCTGGTAACCGATGCCTCCGGCTCTAAAATCTTGATATCAACAACATCTTCGAGCTTTGCCAATTGTTTCTCAATCTGCTCCAAAATCAACTCATCCCCACTGGCAACAATGGTTGCTCTGGTAAATCTGGGATCTGCTGTGACTCCGGCTGAAAAACTGTCTATATTGTAACCTCTGCGGCTAAACAAACCGGATACATGGCTTAAAAGTCCCGGTGTATTCTCTACTAAAATAGACATTACTTTTCTTCTCATAAACTTGTCCTCGCTCCCCGTATGGCATTTACACCAATACTTTAAAGTGCTAAAACTAATTTTAGCACACCCCTCTTATTTGTCAATTCTTTTCAGGGAAAAACCTTCTTCTTTTGTACTTCCGCAAGTAATAACCACGTCATCCAACGGATAACTGTGGAAAAAAATCTCCTGATTTGCAATCTCGATTCTAACCGTTTTTCCATCATTTAATGGGGAAACTACCCCTGAGCAGTCGAACTTTCTGCATATCTCAGTCAATGGCACATCCAGGCATTTTGCCCCAGCCTCCTTTAATGTCCATAAGATACAAAAGAATCTTTGAAATATTTCATCCGTCTGGTTTTGTAACAAGGAGATTTCCATAGGATGAAAAAATCTCTCGGCAATCTCCATTTTTCCTCTGCCCACCTGTTCCGCATCGATTCCCACCTGCCAGGGTGCCACCACACTGGTAGAAATCTTTTTACAGTGAGAAATGGAAAACTGAAGCGTCTGATTTTTTAACTGAGGTTTCTTTCTTTGGGATTCCACATAGCAGAGTTCGCCCTGTACTCCTGCATCCCTCAACTGACCTTCCAGCAGGTATCCCGCCATCAGGCTCTGACGTCTGGTCTCTATTGTGCCACAGGCATCTGCCTTCCTCCGGCGATACTCACTAAGAGACTGATAAATCCTCTGTTCATCCTCCGGGAAATCATTGTAACCGTAATATATTTCTATCATCGATTTTTCCAATTAAACTATGCTTTTTTCACCTTCACCGGTTTTGGCAGCTTATATTGCTGTTCAAACTCTTCATAGAGTTTCACATACTGGGCATTGCTCTTTTCACGAATACTTCTCTCATACTCGTGCACATCAAAGGCAGAGCTCTCCGCCTCAATCATGGCCAGAGCAATGTTAGAGCAGTGAGCTGCGATTCTCTCAAAATCTGTCAAAAGATTGTTAAATGGGAATCCCTGCTTCCACTCACACACACCACTTCTCAAACGCACAATATGTCTGGATTTTAATTCATCACACAAAGAGATAATCAACTCTCTTAAAGGTTCTACAGTAACAGCTAAATCGTTGTCCTTCTTTTCAAAGGAAGTAACCGTTGCCTGTAAAATCTCACATACTGCAGACTCAAGGATTTCCAATTCCTTTGTGGCATCCTCAGAGAAATGTATCTTTTTTTCACTGATTTCCTTGGCAGTCTCAGAAATGTTTACCGCATGGTCACTGAGTCGCTCAAAATCCGATACCACATGAAGCAAAACAGACACCTGCTGCATCTGTGACTCTGTCATTTCCTTACCGGTGAGCTGCATCAGATATGTACCCAGTTTATCCTCATACTTATCAATGAGGTTTTCCTTTTCCTGTACCTTTTGATACTTATTATCTGAGAAATCAGAAAGAAGTCCTACGGCACGATATACGTTTTTCTTTGCCTTCTTTGCCATGCCATTCATAGCCATATGGCTCTGTCCGATAGCGAGAGCTGGATATGCCAGGAATCTCTCTTCCAGCAAATCAAAGTCTGCCTGGTCCTCCATCTCCTCAGGATCATCCTTTACCAGCCAGAAGACAAGTTTTTCAATCCACTTGATAAATGGGAAAAGAATCATAACCGTTGCCAGACGGAACACTGTATTTAATATGGCAATGCTGATAGGACTCATAACCATATCCAAAAAGTCAAAGTGTACAAATGCATTGACACTGTAAAATACAATGGACCAAAAAATCATACCAAACAAATCATTTAACAGATAAATCAGAGCGGTTCTCTTTCCGTTTTTATTGGTTCCGATGGAAGAAAGCAACACCGGTACTGCCGCACCGACACCAACACCCATAGTGATTGGGAATGCGGAAGCAAAGGTGATTGCCCCCATAACGGAAAGAGCCTGTAAAATACCGATAGAAGCCGATGCACTCTGCAACACTGCAGTAAATACGATACCAACCAAAATTCCTAAGGCTGGGTTTGTAAATGCAGTCAAAAGATTCACAAAATGCGGATTCTCTTTTAAAGGTGACATGGCTCCACTCATGGTCTGCATACCCACCATCAAAATGGCAAATCCCAACATAATATCTCCCACATTCTTTAGGGACATCTTCTTTGAGACCATCTTAAATAAAATACCAATAATGGCAACCACACCGGAAATGGTAGCTGTGGATAAAATCTGTGCCACTCCGCTACTTCCGTCAATGTAAGACAAACAAAGAATCCATCCGGTAATACTGGTACCGATATTTGCACCCATGATAATACCGATTGCCTGAATAACCTTCATCATACCGGAGTTAACAAAACCTACCACCATAACAGAGGTGGCTGAGGAAGACTGGATTACCGCTGTAACCGCAGCGCCAAGCAATACACCCTTTAATGGCGTATTGGTCAATTTATAAAGAATCAGTTCCAGTTTTTCTCCTGCCGCTTTCTTTAAGCCATCTCCCATAAGAGACATTCCAAACAAAAAGAGCGCCACACCGCTAAGTAGTGACAAAACAATTGTGAATCCCATTTGACTTGCTCCTTTACTCTCTGCATAAAATAGGCAGTAGCATAATTACCCAAACTACTGCCTATAAATTATATCTCTTCTTACATAGATTTTACAATGTATTTCTTCAAAAAAATCCACAAGGAAGGTTTTTTTGTCTATATTTACCCATCATCAATCTGCTACAAAGGCTCCAAAGGAAGTTTTAGACAGAACATCATTGACAAATCCCTTGGTATCCTTTCGGATTGCCTTCCAATCCAACACTTCAAAGCCATACAAGCGTTCATCCTTGCCCTCAAAGACATCTCCCGCATCCTTTAAAGGTGTCACTTCTCCCTTGAAAAATCCCTGGGCCATTTCCTCCTCCCCGGACCACATATGGATGTTGTTGATTTTAATGGAAAATCCCTTATCCCTTTTCGTCCAACTGATGCTGGATTTCATCTTAATGTTTTGTCCTGTATTGGCATAATAAACCATAGTACAATCCAGACAATCCTCCTTGGCATTGCGCTTCATCCGCATCACTGCCTTTTCATTGTCCGGCAACTGATAATACATATACGCGGTGCCCAGATTTTTTCCCTGCATCACCATAGATACTCCATCGATTACGTGGGACGCATCCACTTCCATCCGAATCAACCGGTTATTTTTTGTGAGGTAAACAGAGCACACCACATCATAATCCGGCATCTCCATTCCAAACAATTTCCACACAAAGGCTCCGCTCCCCTTTGGGATAGTAACCACAAATTCTTCGCCCTTTAATCCGTCCTTATCTGTATAGATCTTTCCCGTCTTTTTGATTTCGATTTCACCCATCAGCTGGACGATATTTTTGGCGTTGGACCGAAACCATTTTTGATTGATGTCTGAGGTCAAATCCGGTGCCTTCATAAACAAATCTATGCCTGTGGGAAAAGCATATCCTATATCATCTCCCAAAAGCGGAGCATCCAGATATATGGTCTCATTTTCGCCATACACATCAATTTCTCCGGCTTCCATCCAAAGAAAATTCATCTGCATCTTATTTACCATCCGACGGCTGGCAAAAGATCGGGTTCTGTCAATATCCATAGATATGGAAGAAGCCAGGTTCTTCATATGAGAAAAGCCTGCGTCTCCCACCACATGAGTGTCTCCATTGATGTAGGTTCTGCACAGTTCCATAATATCAATATTGTGAAGAAGATAATCCTCACTTTTTAAGGTGGACTCAGAAAACTTCATAATGGATAAAAGTATCCTCACTCTGGGGTTTGTGCGGCTCTGATAAAATCCTGTTCCGATTAAGAGCAGGAGACAAACCAATAGGATAATCCATCCTCTTCTTTTCTTTTTTTTCGTTTGCTTGTCTTTCATTTCAGTCACCTCGTACTGTCACAAAATCAATCTAACTGCTTATTTATTCCAGGCAAAGTTCCACCGGGCAATGATCCGAACCCATAATTTCCGTGTGGATTTCTGCCGACTTCATTCGATCCTTTATATTTTCTGACACCAAAAAATAGTCGATACGCCATCCGGCGTTCTTCTCTCTGGCATGAAAACGATAGGACCACCAGCTGTAGATGCCTTCCTTATCCGGATAATAATAGCGGAAACTATCCACAAAGCCGGACTGTAACAGCTCCGTCATCTTGGCTCTCTCCTCATCGGTAAAGCCTGCATTCTTCCGGTTCGTCTTTGGATTTTTCAAATCAATCTCCTGATGGGCCACATTCATATCTCCACAGACAATCACACCTTTTTTCTCCGCCAGACCACAGAGGTATTCCCGAAATGCGTCTTCCCAGGTCATACGGTAATCCAATCTCTTTAATTCATTCTGTGAATTAGGTGTATATACCGTAATCAGATAATAATCCTCATATTCCAGGGTAATCACACGGCCTTCCTGGTCGTGTTCCTCTATGCCAAGCCCATAAGAAACCGAGGTCGGGTGGTGTCTGGTAAAAATAGCTGTGCCGGAATACCCCTTCTTTTTCGCATAGTTCCAATACTGCTCGTATCCGGGTAAATCCAGTTCTATCTGCCCCTCCTGAAGTTTTGTCTCCTGTAAACAGAAAAAATCTGCGTCCAGTTTTTCAAAGTCCTCCATAAAATTTTTTCCTACACAGGCTCTCAGACCATTTACATTCCATGAAATAAATTTCATATATGTTCCTCTCTTTATCTATCCTGTCACTTCTTTTTCTTGTACCTATACTTTACATTCTTAGCTCCAGACTTCTTTATCATCTTGACGATCTTATTATACTGCTTTTTATTTTTCGCCTGAATTGTAATTTTACAATTTTTCTTTACACCCTTGAATGCATTTTTTCCAACCTTTTTGATATTGTTTCCATTCAAAGTAATGCTCTTTACCTTTTTTGCCCCACTAAAAGCATCATTTCCTATGGTAGTAACATTTTTTCCAACCACTACTGTCTGAATCTTTTTATTGTTCTTAAATGCGCCCTTCGCAATAGAAGTAACCTTATACTTCTTACCCTTAACTTTAATGGTATCTGGCACCTTTGCTGTATTGGATTTTGTTTTAACTTTTTTATACTCTACCGTCTTCTTTGTCTTCGAAACCACATAGGAAGCTGCGTCTGATCTTTTTGTATCCCTCACCGGCTGTATCACCGTACTCATATCAGCTGGTTTTACTTCCGGTTTTGTCTCCGGTTTTGTCTCCGGTTTATTCTCCGGCTTGGTGGGAGTTGTTGAACCCTCATTAACATATTTAACCGCTATGCCATTTTTCTTTGCATACTGTTCTGCGTAACTTCCCTTTTCGCAGTTAATAGTCAATTTATCGCAATAGGCAAATGCTCCATCCCCAATTTTTGTCACACTTGATGGTATCGTAATATTTTTTAAGTTGTCACATGTAATAAATGCATTACCATCAATAGTATTTACAGTATTTGGAATAACAACATTGTCCATTTTCCTACAATTCCGGAAGGCAAATTTTTCAATTTTCTCTAAACCATTAGACAAATGAATAGTCTCTAAATTTTCACATTCATCAAATGTATGCTCTTTGATTACCTTCACTTTTGCCGGAATAGTAATTTCTTTTAAACTACTACACTCTAAAAATGCATAAGCCCCTAAATTTTCCAACTTTTCCGGAAGTTTAACATTTTCCCAACAATCACTAAGCCAAAAAGCATAATCCCCAATGGTGGTCAGATTGCTTGGAAGTTTCATATTTTTTAAAGTTTTGCATCTCATAAAGGTATACTTTTCAATACCTGTTACACCTTCGGGAATCACGGTATTGTCGCATCCGGCAATCAGGGTATTTGTCTTTGTCTCTATAATTCCATTGCAATCATTTCTACTATCATAGTTTGGATTTTCTTGTTCTACCGAAATACTCTCCATATTTTTACAATCTGCGAAAGCGGCAACACCTATACTGGTCACATTCGTAGGAATTGTAATATTCTTTATCCCTGTATTTTTAAAAGCTCCCTCTTGTATATCCGTCACAGATTTAGGAATTTCAATATTATCCAAATTCGTACACTGAAAAAAAGCATATCTTCCAATCATAGTTAGGTTTTCGGGAAAGACAACACTTGTCAGTTTTTTAAAAGAATTAAAAGCTTGAAAGCCAATTCCTGTTGTTTTCTCAGGGATGACTAATTTTGTTATCTCGTTGTCCCTATATCCGGCAACTACAGTTGGTTCTCCATCCATCCATGAAAATCCACTTTCTTCCGATACCTTTTCTTCCTGCATTTCGCCCTCTGCATGTATGCTATCAACTGGCATCATCACACCTACGGATGTAAGCATCAATGTCATCATACACAACAGTGCATAAAATCTTTTTCTCATAAGTCCCTCCATTTGTTTTCATCCATTGTACATCTATCTTTTTATAGATTAACATACAATTTTTTCTTCGAAAAGTATTCTCAAAAATAAAGGCGAATCAAACCGCAGTTTAATTCGCCTTTTTAAATATCAGTCTAAAACTTCTTAGAACTTACCAGCGTCTGCTGCTTCCTGTACAGAAACGGCAACTGCAACGGTAGCACCTACCATTGGGTTGTTACCCATTCCGATAAGACCCATCATTTCTACGTGAGCCGGTACAGAAGAAGAACCTGCAAACTGTGCATCAGAGTGCATACGTCCTAAAGTATCTGTCATACCATAAGAAGCAGGACCTGCTGCCATATTGTCTGGGTGAAGTGTACGTCCTGTACCACCGCCGGATGCTACTGAGAAGTACTTCTTACCCTGCTCGATACATTCCTTCTTGTATGTACCTGCTACAGGATGCTGGAAACGTGTTGGGTTTGTTGAGTTACCTGTGATAGATACACCAACGTTCTCCATATGCATGATTGCAACACCTTCCTGAACATCGTCAGCACCGTAACACTTAACTGTTGCACGAAGTCCATCAGAGTATGCCTTCTCATATACTACGTTAACCTTAGCTTCTTTATAGTCATACTTTGTCTCAACATATGTAAATCCGTTGATACGTGAGATAATCTGAGCTGCGTCCTTTCCAAGACCGTTCAAGATAACACGAAGAGGTTTCTTACGAACCTTGTTTGCCTTCTCAGCGATACCGATAGCACCTTCGGCTGCTGCGAATGACTCATGTCCTGCTAAGAAGCAGAAGCACTCTGTCTCTTCCTCAAGTAACATCTTTCCTAAGTTACCATGTCCAAGACCTACCTTACGGTGATCAGCAACGGAACCAGGAATACAGAAAGCCTGAAGTCCTTCACCGGTTGCTGCAGCTGCGTCAGCTGCTCTGCGACAACCCTTCTTGATTGCGATTGCAGCACCAACTGTATATGCCCAACAAGCATTTTCAAAACAGATAGGCTGAATCTTTTTTACCTGCTCATAAACATCAAGACCAGCGTCCTTTGTAATCTTTTCAGCTTCTTCGATAGAGCTGATGCCATACTGATTTAATACAGCGTTAATCTGGTCAATTCTTCTTTCATATGATTCAAATAATGCCATTTTCTTTCGTCTCCTTTCCTACTCTGCTCTTGGGTCGATGATCTTAACAGCACCCTGCTCCGGAGTTACACGTCCATAAGAACCTGAAGCCTTCTCCCATGCAGTGTTTGCATCATCACCCTTCTTGATGAAGTCTGTCATCTTGCCAAGGGAAACGAACTGGTATCCGATAACTTCGTTGTTTTCATCCAAAGCAATACCTGTAACATATCCTTCAGCCATCTCAAGGTAACGAACGCCCTTAGCCTTGGTAGCATACATTGTACCAACCTGAGAACGAAGTCCCTTTCCTAAATCTTCAAGACCGGCACCAATAGCAAGTCCGTCATCAGAGAATGCTGACTGTGTACGTCCGTATACAATCTGTAAGAACAACTCTCTCATAGCTGTGTTGATAGCATCACATACAAGGTCTGTATTTAATGCTTCAAGAATTGTCTTACCCTGCAAAATTTCAGCTGCCATAGCTGCGGAATGTGTCATACCTGAGCATCCGATTGTCTCAACCAATGCTTCTTCGATTACACCTTCTTTAACATTTAAAGATAACTTACAAGCACCCTGCTGTGGAGCACACCAGCCCACACCATGTGTAAAGCCTGAAATATCCTCAATCTTCTTTGAATGTACCCATTTTCCTTCTTCAGGAATTGGAGCTGGGTCATGTTTTGCGCCCTTAGCAACAGGACACATGTTTTCAACTTCCTTTGTGTAAATCATTTTAAGACTCCTTTCATAATACATAAAAGATGTATGTTATATTTATTCCGGCAAGAAACCGGGAATATCCAAAACACTCATCGTCACACAGTGAGTATTTTCGCATATTTTTGACAATTCGTCTAGTCCATTTTCCTAGATTTTGCTAGAAAAATTACACATTTTTACTCACTACGTGATCCTTATCTTTGAAAATAGAATTGGCAGGTATCACTCCTCTGACACAGGAAACCGGATAAATATTAGAATGCGGGCAAACCACAGTTCCCGGGTTTAACACACTGTTGCATCCTACTTCCACATAGTCCCCCAGCATTGCTCCAAATTTTTTCAAACCGGTGGCAATCTCCTCTTTGGTGTCATAGCAATCCTTTACCACAACCAGGGTCTTGTCACTTTTTACATTGGATGTGATGGAACCGGCTCCCATATGGGAATGAAATCCCAGAACGGAATCCCCTACATAATTGTAATGAGGCACCTGAACCACATTAAAGAGAATCACATTTTTCAGTTCCGTGGAATTTCCAACCACACAGTTTTTACCAACAATTACATTTCCTCTGATAAAGGCACCGGGACGCACCTCCGTATCTTCATCAATAATCAAAGGTCCGTTTAATGTAGCTGTAGCCGCAATGGAAACAGACTTTGCAATCCAAATGTTTTCCCCTCTTTTTTCAAATTTCTCCTGATCTAAGGTTGACCCGATTTCCATAATGAAATCACCAATCTTTGGCAACGCCTCCCACGGATAGGTCACAGTCTCCAGCAGTGGTGCCGCCAGCGTCTGGGTTAAGTCGTACATATTTTTAATCTTACAATGTTCCATTTTTTTGCCTCCTATTTATAGAACTGCGCGTCTCTTCGATAAAACTGCTGCATAGCGTACTGGTTGTTATTTGCCAACACTCTTGCCGTCTTTTGTTTGATGAAATTCTCCAGTTTTTCCATGTATTCATCCGCGGTAATACTGCCCTCCGCCACATAGGTAAGCCCCTTTTCCCAACTGGCAGTAAGCTCTGGGTTAAGAAGTGCCGGAATGGAACAGCTCACCACATCATAGAGCATCTCCCCCTGCAAAGTGGGCGTATATATCTGGGTCTTTTTATTCAGGGCAATATATTCGTTGTTTACCAGTTTTTTCAATATCTCTGCTCTGGTGGCGGAAGTACCGATTCCGCTCCCCTTTATCTGGGCACGGAGTTCCTCGTCCTCAATTAACTGACCTGCATTTTCCATGGCAAGAATCATGGCACCGGAATTGTATCGCTTCGGCGGAGATGTCTCCCCTTCCTTAATCTGCATACTCTGGATTTGGACTTCGTCTCCCTTTTTGATGGAAGCAATCACCTCTGCCATGTTCACGTTGGCATTGTCGTCTTCCTCCCCGGTATTTTCCTCTGCTCCTGACGCATCCTCTTCTTTATTCTCTGTCTTTTTCTTTTTAAAGGAATACTCCATCACCTTCAAGTATCCCGGGTCTTTTAAATATTTTTCCGTGGCGAAAAAATATTCACTGCCGGACTTAGTGGACAGGTTCAACTTTTCATAAACCGCCGGTGTAAAAAAGATTGCCAGAAATCTTCTGCAGATGGCCTCGTATACATTGACCGCTCTTCCGTTTAATCCCCTTAAGGCACCTAAGCCCTGTCCTGTAGGAATAATGGCATAATGGTCTGTAATCTGCTTGTCATTGGTATATTTTGTCTTTCCGATTTTTTTATAGGAATCCCCGGAGAGAATTTCCTCTGCAAAGGGTTTTAATCCCGGTATTCCAAGCATTCCTCGGATGTTTTTATCAATTTCTTTTGCCACCGCGCTAGAGAGCACTCTGGCATCGGTTCTGGGATAAGTCACCAGTTTCTTCTCATATAACTCCTGAACAATGGCAAGGGTCTCATCTGGACTGATTTTAAAAAACTTGGAACAGTCATTTTGCAATTCAGCCAAGTTATACAGCATAGGCGGATTTTTCTTTTCTGCCTTCTTTTCTATCTTTTCAATAGTAGCTGTAGCCGTTCCCGTAACCATATCATTTTCATCCAAGGGCGCACTGTCCGGCTCCAGCCCCAATGTCTCCTCTATGAGATGAAGGGCCGACGTCTTTTCCTTGAATCCGTTTTCCTTGTACAGAAGAGGTGAGTTTTCGTATTTTGAACCCACCACTGCTTTCCATTCCATATTTAAGGTAGCTGCTCCCACCTGGGTCTGGGAAAGCACCCGGTAAAAGGGAGTCTTCACAAACTCACGAATCTCTCTCTCCCTGCGCACTACCATACCAAGGACACAGGTCATCACCCGTCCCACAGAAACTTTACAGTACTTCATATTCAAAAAGTTTGCCATAGAGTTCCCGTAGCGCAGTGCCAGCAATCTGGAAAAGTTGATACCCATCAGGTAATCTTCTTTTGCTCTCAGATATGCGGCATTTGCAAGATTATCGTATTCCGATAAATCCTTTGCCTCTCTGACTCCTCTTTGGATTTCCTCCTCTGTCTGAGAGTCAATCCAAACTCTTTTTCTCTCTTTACCGGTAACTCCCGCCATCTGTTCCACCAGTCGGTAGATGTATTCTCCCTCTCGCCCGGAGTCGGTACACACATAAATCGTGGTCACATCCTGTCGGTTCAAAAGCCCTGCCACAATCTGATACTGCTTGGCTGCACTCTCAATCACCTCATATTTAAACTCCTTAGGGAGAAAGGGCAAAGTGTCCAGCCGCCATTTTTTATACTTTTCATCATAAACCTCCGGGTAACTCATGGTAACCAAATGACCTACACACCAGGTGACAATCATGTTTTCACTTTCCATATACCCGTCCCGGTTTTGCATATTCTCTTTTAACGCCTTGCCGAATTCCCTGGCAACACTGGGTTTTTCGGCGATAAATAAGGATTTTCCCATAAAATCTTCCTTTATAATTCTGTCATATCCACCAGTATCAACTGGCTGTTGTTCTCTGCAAATTCCACCAACGCAGGCTCAAATTTTTTCGCAGAAAACAAATAAATCACTTTTGCGGAAATCTTTGCTTTTTTCATCTGCACCAATAGATTTTCGTAGCTGGCATAGGTGAGCTGGGCATCCTTCCAGTTACAGATTCCCACAACATTTTCCCTCTGCTCGTTCTGACCGATAATATCGATGGTTCCCATCTTTCCCACCCAGGTTCCCATCTTGACAAGCTTAATAGGCACCTGATTGACCTGATTTAAAAGCTGAAGGTATTCGGTGCAGACACTGACAAAGTACTGACTCAGATAATCATCCAAGTCCTCCTGTATATAAGCCTCGTAGAACTCCTCCGGACTAAGTATGTACAAATCAGATAAGTGGGGATAGATAAAGGTAAACCAAAAATTAACAAAATGATTTTTGATGTGATAAACACCTTTTTTTGAGTTATCCCATCCGCCGGTTTCAAAGGACACCACCTTTTCCACCACATCAAATGCTGCCAGATTCTTTATGTACACACTGATTTTTGCTCTGGAATACCCAGTACTCAAAAACAGGTCATTTAGCTTTTCATTTCCGGCGGCAATAGAGGCTAAAATGGTATCATACACAGACAACTCTCTTAACTCTCCCCGGATAAAGTCCTCTGCCTCTGAGAAGAGATATCCCTGGGGAGACAAAATGTAATTACATATGTTCTCTTTGATGGATTTTTTCCCATTCCAACGATTCAAATATTCCGGAACACCACCGATGATTCCATAGGTTTCCACACACTGAGCCACGCTGTACTCAGGAAAAGCCCGAACCACATCCAAAAATCCCATATCGTCTAATTTAATCACACCGTCCACCTTGTGATATTTTTCTCCAAGGCAGGTCTCCATCTCCTTTTCACTCCAGGGTATGGTGTGATTGCAAAGAAGTATCATCACCGGTCCCGGATACAATTTTTTCAAACGCAATTTTACGATACTCTCGAAGAATTCCGGATCCTTTTTTGCAATCAAATCAAAGGCATCGATTACTACTACAAGTTTGGAGGCATCTCCACTTTTAATCCGGTTGAAGCACTCCTCATAATTGTCTTTTGTCAGGTTTGCAGAAAACTGTTTTTCAATCTCCATCTGCATCTGTCGCAATTGTTCCTTTGGAGATGCATTGCGGGCACGATAATAAAAGGACTTTTTATCTTTGCAAAAAAGCTTCAACAAAAGTTCCATACCGCAACCGCTCCTGCCATACATAATGTACAGCTGATTTCCGCTCTCCCTGTATAGGCTTTCCAATCTCTTTAATTCATTTCCCCTGAATATCATATGTAGCAACCAAAACCTTTCATTTGCTAAATCTTCATTTAAGAAGTCGTAACTTTTATTATAGTCAAATTTTGCTAAAAGTACAAGAATGTAACAACAAAAAAGGAGACTTCTAACAACTTGTGTTAAAAGTCTCCTTCATATTTACTACCTTCTCCGGGCCAATAGGGACAGTTCTGCGATCCATTGGTATCCGTCCCTAATGGACTATTTCTTAGTGATGTAGCCCTGAGCCTTCAAAAGTTCTGCGCAGAGAACTGCTCCGCCTGCTGCACCACGAACGGTGTTGTGGGAAAGGCCAACAAACTTCCAATCATAAACGGTATCCTCACGGAGACGTCCCACGCTGATACCCATTCCATTTTCGTAATTAACATCCAGCTGAACTTGTGGACGATTGTCCTCTTCCATATAGCGGATGAACTGCTTTGGAGCGCTTGGCAGTTGTAATTCCTGAGGAACACCTGAGAATTTTTCAAGTGCTTCAATTAACTGCTCTTTGGTTGGATTCTTTTTGAATTTAACAAATACAGCAGCGGTATGTCCGTTCAGAACGGGAACACGAATACACTGGCAGGTGATAACAGGGCTTGTTGCCGGAACAATCTCTCCCTTTTCCTCATCAATGTGACCCCAAATACGAAGAGGCTCCTTTTCACTCTTTTCTTCTTCGCCACCGATAAATGGGATAATATTTCCTTCCATCTCCGGCCAATCCTTAAAGGTCTTTCCTGCTCCGGAAATTGCCTGATAAGTAGTTGCCACTACCTCATATGGCTCAAACTCTTTCCAGGCTGTCAAAACAGGTGCATAGGACTGAATTGAGCAGTTTGGCTTTACTGCCACAAAACCTCTGGTTGTTCCTAATCTCTTCTTCTGATATTCAATCACGTTCATATGTTCCGGATTAATCTCCGGCACAACCATAGGAACATCCGGTGTCCATCTGTGAGCACTGTTGTTGGAAACTACAGGAGTCTCTGTCTTTGCATAAGCTTCCTCAATTGCTTTGATTTCATCCTTGGTCATATCTACCGCAGAAAATACAAAGTCAACCTCTGATGCCACAGCTTCCACTTCGTTTACATTTTTTACCACAATATCTTTAACGGCTTCCGGCATTGGTGTGTCCATTTTCCAACGACCGCCAACGGCATCCTCATATCTCATTCCTGCACTTCTTGGGCTGGCTGCAATGGTTGTCACCTCAAACCATGGATGGTTTTCCAACAGAGAGATAAATCTCTGTCCAACCATACCTGTTCCACCTAAAATACCTACTCTCAACTTCTCGCTCATCTTAAATCTCCTTACTGTCCGTCTTTCGCGAACACTTGTCTTTCACATAAGGTATATATTATGGGATTTCAAAGAAAAATGCAAGTCCATTTCCCATTTCCAACAATTTTCACAAAGGAAATTTTATTTTAAAAAACATTTTGGCAATTCTGAACATATTCTTTATAGCTCTCAATCACCTTTTCCATTGCTTCTTTTCCCGGAGCACCTATGGTCAAACGCTTATTCACACAGGTATCCATAGAAATAGCATCATAAATGTCCTCCTCAAACACAGGACTCATCTGCTTTAATTCTTCTAAGGACATATCATCAATGGCAATATTCTTTTCGATACAGTACAAAACCACACGACCGATAATGCCATGGGCATCCCTGAAAGGGACTCCGTGATTTACCAGGTAATCTGCTGCGTCTGTGGCATTGGTAAATCCATGCTTTGCACTGGCTTCCATCCTGTCTTTGTTAAAAGACATAGTTTCAAGCATACCATCAAACAACTGAATGCATCCGTTAGCTGTATCCATAGCATCAAAGGAAAGTTCCTTGTCCTCCTGCATATCCTTATTATAGGCAAGAGGAATCCCCTTCATAGTGGTAAGTAAAGACATCAATGCTCCGTATACACGGCCGGTCTTTCCTCGCACCAGTTCTGCAATGTCCGGGTTCTTCTTTTGAGGCATAATACTGCTTCCTGTACTATAGGCATCATCAATCTCAATAAATTGATATTCGTTGCTGTTCCAGATAATCACTTCCTCTGAGAATCTGCTTAAATGCATCATAATGGTGGAAAGTGCACTGAGATATTCAATCAAATAATCCCTGTCACTGACACCATCCATACTGTTTTGTGTAGGTCCAAAAAAATCCAAAAGTTCTGCTGTGTACTCCCTGTCCAAAGGATAGGTGGTTCCGGCCAGAGCACCGGAGCCAAGAGGGCAGTAATTCATTCTCTTGTAAATATCTCCAAGTCTCTGCTCATCTCTTCTAAACATTTCAAAATAGGCTCCCATATGATGTGCCAGAGTAATCGGCTGTGCTTTCTGCAAATGGGTAAATCCCGGCATAATGGTGGTGGTGTTTTCCTCCATAATATGCAAAATGGTCTCCAATAAATGATGCAATAACTTTTGTGTATGCTGCACCTGACTTCTGGTGTAAAGTCGCATATCCAAAGCCACCTGGTCGTTTCGGCTACGGCCGGTGTGGAGCTTTTTACCTGCATCACCAATCCGGTCAATAAGATTTGCCTCCACAAAGCTGTGAATATCCTCATATTCTTTGGTAATCTCTAAAGTTCCCTCTTCCACGTCCCTTTGGATTCCCTCTAAACCGGCAAGAATGTCATCCCGCTCCTTTTCTGTGAGAATCCCCTGCTTCGCCAGCATCTTCACGTGAGCCTTGCTTCCTGCAATATCCTCCGCAAAAAATCTCTGGTCAAAACCAATGGATGCATTAAAATCATAAACCAACTGATCCGTCGCCTTAGTAAAACGACCTCCCCATAACTGAGCCATTTCTATTTCCTCTCTTCCTTTTGTCTTTGTCTCTCCTGATACGAAAATACACATCCGCAGTAATCCTGGCGATACATTCCATACTCACCAGATAGTTCCACAGAACGCTTATATCCGTTTCTCTTTTTAAAGTCTGATACCAGATAATCTACCCGGTATTCTTCTGCAAGTTTCTGTCCAATCTCGTTAAGCAATTTTGCATTTTTTAAGGGGCTGATGGATAAGGTGGTGGTAAAATAATCCATCCCCATCTCCTTTGCCAATGCCGCTGTCTTTTCCAAGCGCAGTCGGAAACAAACCTCACATCGTCTGCCCCCTTCCGGCTCCTGCTCCAATCCCTTTATCTTTTCAAAAAAGAGGTCTTTTTCAAAATCCCCCTCTACAAAATCAATAGGATATTTCGTAGGGAGACTTTCGATAAATCTCTGCTGTTCCCACACTCTCTTTTGATACTCCTCATCCGGGTAGATGTTGGGATTGTAATAAAAGACAGTAATATAAAAATAGTTGGAAAGATATTCCAACACATAACTACTGCAGGGTGCACAACAACTGTGCAAAAGTAATCTGGGCACCCTGTTTTCACCCTGCAGTTTTTGAATCGTCTGATCCAAAACAAGCTGATAATTCTGTTTCATATGTACTAATTATCCTTTGATGTCCAAAGGTAAAGGAGCGCCACTGCTGCCACATAAACAACCGCCATCAATACCATAAAGACAATTTTTCCAAACAAAATTCCTGCCACAATCTGTGCAATTACAATAAGACCATGTATCCAAATAGGGATTCTGTTTAAAAGTGCCGCCAAGGCTCCCTCTAAAATCACAATGGTACACACTGCAACCAATGGAATGTGAAGCACCAAAAAGCTGACTAAAATCATTGCCACAGCTACCACTACAAAAATAGCAATCTCCACTATAGGTTTTTTCATCCAATTTATTATTTTCTGAGCCATATCGTATTTCCTCTCTTTTCTATGGTTTGCTTAGCCCATTATAGCAATTATTTTTTCAGGAGACAACCAATCTTTAGCAAAACAGCCCTGCCACCAGATACACGCCCCATGCCGCCACCCAGGCGATGAGGCATTGGTTAATCACTACAATAGTGGCCCATTTGCCCCCCAGCTCCCGCTTTACCGCTGCAATGGCCGCCACACATGGGGTGTACAGCAGACAGAATACCAAAAGCGCTGCTGCCGCCGGTACCGGTAACATACTCTTAAGTACTGCTGTAGAAGGAATCAGTACAGACAGAGTAGCCACCACACTTTCCTTTGCCATAAATCCTGTGATTAGTGCTGTGGAAATTCGCCAGTCCCCAAATCCCAATGGTTTAAACAGCGGTGCCAGTCCCCCTGCCAAGAGAGCCAGCATACTGTCTGAGGAATCCGTAACCATATTAAAGTGTAAATCAAAGGTCTGAAGCAACCATATCACAATGGATGCCAAAAATATAACCGTAAATGCTCTTTGTAAAAAGTCTTTTGCCTTATCCCAGAGCAACTGTAATACATTCTTTGCTCCCGGCAACCGATAGTTGGGCAGTTCCATCACAAAAGGTACCGCCTCACCTCTAAAGAAAGTTCCCTTCATAAGAAGCGCCGCCAAAACTCCCACTGCCATTCCGCCAAAATACAACAAAACCATAACCAGTGTCCCATGCTCCGGGAAAAATGCTACCGTAAAGAAGGCATAAATTGGGAGCTTTGCAGAACAGCTCATAAAAGGTGTCAAAAGTATGGTCATCTTTCGGTCTCGCTCAGAGGAGAGAGTTCGGCTTGCCATCACCCCAGGAACCGTACATCCGAATCCTACCAGCATCGGAACGATGCTTCGTCCGGAAAGTCCGATTTTACGAAGCAGTTTATCCATTACAAAGGCAACTCTCGCCATATAGCCTGTGTCTTCCAGAATAGACAGGAAGAAAAACAAGGTAACAATAATGGGAAGAAAGCTTAAGACACTTCCCACACCGCTACAGATTCCATCTAGCACCAAAGACTTTAACACTGGATTTACATGGGCTTGTACCAAGACCTTTTCCAGTGCTCCTGTCAATTGATCAATGCCGATTTCCAAAAGGTTTTGCAATCCTGCACCAATCACTCCAAAGGTCAGCCAGAATACCAGTGCCATAATAATGGCAAAGGCGGGAATCGCCGTATATTTTCCGGTCAAAATTCGGTCAATCCTGCGGCTTCTGGCATGTTCTTTGCTCTCCTTGGGCTTAATCACTGTGGCATCGCTCACCTGCTGGATAAAGTGAAATCTCATATCCGCCACTGCTGCTGCCGCATCCAACCCTCTCTCTTTTTCCATCTGCAAAATAATGTGTTCCAGCATCTCCGTCTCGTTTTGTTCCAGATGAAGCTGTCCTAAGATATCCTTATCCCCTTCCACCACTTTTGCCGCCGCAAAACGAAGAGGGATTCCTGCCGTCTTGGCGTGGTCTTCAATCAGATGCATAATTCCGTGGATACAGCGATGCAGCGGACTGGTCTCGTCATCCGGACAGCAAAAATCTTTCCGCACCGGTCTTTCCTGATATTTTGCCACATGTACCGCATGCTCAATCAACTCGTCGATACCTTCGTTTTTTGCCGCAGAAATTGGAACCACCGGAACTCCCAGCATTTCCTCCATCTCATTGATATGTATGGAGCCACCGTTTTCCCTGACCTCATCCATCATATTTAAGGCCACCACCATAGGAATATCCAACTCCAATAATTGCATGGTCAGATAGAGATTTCTCTCAATGTTTGACGCATCCACAATATTGATAATTCCCTTTGGCTTTTCATTTAATATATAGGCTCTTGTCACCAGTTCCTCATTACTGTAGGGAGACATAGAATAAATCCCCGGCAAGTCGGTAATCAAAGTATTATCGTGGTCTTTGATAACACCATCTTTTCTGTCTACGGTTACTCCCGGGAAATTTCCCACGTGCTGGTTAGACCCTGTCAGCCGATTAAAAAGTGTGGTCTTTCCGCAATTTTGGTTTCCGGCCAAAGCAAAGGTAATGGTTTCATTTTCAGGCAGAGGATTTTCATGTTTCTTGTCATGATAATTTCCCCCTTCACCCAAACCTGGATGGGGAATGTTCTTTTTTATCAATTTATCCTGCTTACCATTTTCCGATAGAACTTCCTCTTTCGGCTCTATCTCTATCCGTCCGGCATCTGCTACCCGAAGGGTCAGCTCGTATCCGTGAATCCTCAACTCCAGAGGATCTCCCATAGGTGCATATTTTACTAATTTTACATCTGCCCCGGGAATTAATCCCATATCCAGAAAATGCTGGCGGAGGGCTCCCTGGCCGCCAACAGTAATGATTTTTCCTGATTGTCCGATTTTTAAATCTTTAATTGTTGTCATTTATCTCTTGTCCCTTTTCTTACTTACAATACACTCTTTACATCATACGATTGCCTCTTCTCTCCGTCAATGCCAAGTGTCCTATCTTTTGAAAAAAATTGTTGTCAATGACTCTTTTTTCAAGTATAATCATTTTGTTGCTCCGATAGCTCAGTTGGTAGAGCACTTCACTCGTAATGAAGGGGTCGTCAGTTCGAGTCTGATTCGGAGCTCTTTTCGTTTGCCCATGTCAGAATCGGAGGATTTATGACATACGAAAAATTTATTCAGGAGATCCCTATTCTCCTTACAAAGTACTTACCTGAGGATACTACCCTCAAAGTACGACCCGTCCTTAAAAACAACAATCTGGTTTTTGAGGGCTTGTTAATTACCACCCCATCGGTAAACATATCCCCAACTATTTATCTAAACCCATATTACGAATTATATCAGGATGGCTTTACCCTGTCGGAAATCTGTGAAATGATTGCTGAGTGCTATAAGGATTCAAAAATTGATGACAGTGTTGACACCTCTTTCTTTGAAGATTTTTCCCAAGTAAAAGAACACATTGTATGTAAACTGATTAATGTAGATTTAAACCGGACCCTTTTAAAACAAGTTCCCTACATTGCTTATTTGGATCTGGCCATTGTTTTCTGCTACTTTATCCCCGGGGAAAAAAATGAACTGGCCTCGGAGGATGTGAATGCCACCATTCTCATCCATCATAATCATCTGAAACTCTGGGACATAACCACAGATGATTTGTTTCATCTGGCAATGGAAAACACGCCCCGCATTTTTCCGGGGAGAATTGTGCCTATGAGCCAGTTGCTTTTAGAGTTGGAAGAAGACGTTCCCTGTGATACCTTGGAACCTCCTATTTACGTTCTTACCAACCAGTTAAAATTCTTCGGAGCCTCCGTCCTTTTATACCGGGATATTTTAAAGAAATGCAGCGATCTTTTCAAAGACGATTTCTACCTGATTCCCAGCAGCATTCATGAAGTCATTGCGCTGCCGAAGGAATTAGTCAGTTCCCGGGAAAATTTAAATGCGCTGATACAGGAGGTAAACCGGGAACACGTTGCACCGGAGGAAATTTTATCAGATCACTTCTACTTCTATAACTATTCCACCGGACAATTACAGTAATCTGCTCTAACCAAAAAGAGGCATGACCATAGGATACTATGGTATGCCTCTCTTTTTTATGTTCTCCTATTTACCTTGCTATTTTAGACTTCTGTTTGGAACCAATCACAGGAAGCAAGATACTATCCGGAACAAGTTTCTGTAAACTACACCCCAGACGTACCATCAACGTGGGCACAATAATGGTCCTGTGTAAAAACATCCCCCTTAGAGCTTCTGCCACACATTCCTGCGGTGTAATACCAGGAAGAGCAAACTCCACATCCGCCCGCTGATTAAATTCTGTGTCCACAGGTCCCGGACAAAGAGCACACACATATACCTTGCACTTCTTTCTCCGCAGTTCCTCATGAATGCTTTTTGTCAAGCTGACCACATAGGATTTCGTGGCATAATAGGTAGCCATATAGGGACCTCCCGGCAAAAGTCCGGCAGAGGATGCCACATTTAGAATCGTTCCATGTCCCCGAAATTCCATCTGGCGAAGCACCTCTTTGCACAAAATGTGCATTGCCTCCACATTGACACGAATCATCCCCAGTTCTTTATCCAAATCTGTTTCCAAAAAATCTCCGCAGGTTCCGTATCCGGCATTGTTAATAAAAATGTCAATCTGCTCCTGCTTTAACACTTCACAGACTTTTTTACACTCTGCCTCGCTGGATAAGTCTGCCGCAACAATCCGGCAGGGCACATCCAGCCTGGCGGCTATCTTTTTTAACCGTTCCTCTCGTCTGGCTGTCAAAATCAAGCGATACCCCTTTTGGGCATATGCATGGGCAAAAGCCAGACCAATCCCCGAGCTTGCCCCGGTAATCCATACGGTTTTTCTCTGTTTTTTCATCTTTGTCCTCCCTGTGAATTGAAACAACTATTCCTGTTCTCGAATCCTGGGTAGATTCCATCTGTAACGGGACGCCAAAAGTCGAATGGCAATGACAATCACTGACCCCAAAATCGTCGCCACCGCTTCCTCTGTAAACCGAAGCAGTAACACGTAAGTAATGGCCCCCACCGCCGACGCCAAAGCGTACACATGCTTTTGAAAAATATAGGGAATAGAGCCGCTTAATACATCTCGCAAAACTCCCCCACCTACACCGGTAATCACCCCTACCACAATCAGAATAAAGGCTCCTGCATTCTCTACCTGGCCCTTTGCCACGTTAATTCCGATAATAGTAAAAACACCAAGACCAATGGCATCGGAGACATTTAACATATTCGCCGTAATGGGATTCTGATTCTGATTTTCCTGACTTCTTCGTATGGCCCAGATAAAAACGATACAGGCCACCACAGTTGCCACCAGAATATCCCTGGGATTCACCAAGGCAATGGGGGGCAGAATTCCAAGAAGTACATCTCTGGTCATCCCTCCGCCTACTGTAGTGACAATACTCAAGATACAAACCCCGAATATATCCATTCTTTTTTGTACTGCTGTCATGGCTCCGGACACTGCAAACGCCACGTCACCAATTAAATTCATAACCTCAATCAAGATTTCTATCTTCATATATTTGTAATACTCCTAAATGGCTACTTTAATCTCAAAGATTATACTATGAAATCAGCTTATATTCAAGATTTCAGCCCTTTAGAAGTTGACTATCTCAACTTATAATCCAAACGTATTTTATCTGTAATTAACGCGATAAATTCGGAATTTGTTGGTTTTCCCTTTCCGTGATTAATGGTGTATCCAAACAACTCATCAATGGTATCCATCTTTCCTCTGCTCCATGCTACCTCTATGGCGTGACGGATGGCTCTTTCCACTCGGCTGGTGGTGGTGTCATATTTCTTGGCAATGGTGGGATATAACACCTTGGTAATGGAATTTAACATCTCCATATCATTGACAGACATAACAATGGCATCCCTCAAATACTGATATCCCTTAATATGTGCAGGCACGCCGATTTCATGAATAATGTTAGTCACATCCGCCTCCAACGCCGCCTCACTTTTCTCCCTGCTGGAAACCACAGGTTTTTGAATGGTAATCAGACTCTTTGGTGCCCTGGTTCTTTTAATTCTTTGAATGACAGTTCTACGATCAAAAGGTTTTCGAATAAAATAGTCTGCGCCCAGAGCAAACGCATCCTCCGTAATTTCCTGTCGTCCCACGGCACTGACCATAATAAAGCTGGGCACCTTCCGAATGCTATCATCTTTACTTACACTCTCTAAGACTCCCAGTCCGTCCAGTTTTGGCATAACCACATCCAAAAGCATAACATCCGGTTCTTTTTCTTTTATCAGCTGTACTGCTTCCTCACCATCCTTGGCAACACCAACAACAGTAAGTTCTTCATCGGATTGTACAATGGCTCCCAGTAATTGTCTCATCACATCATCGTCATCGGCAATTACCACGTTCAATTTTTCCATTCTATTCTCCTGCCTTATAAAAATAATGAGAAGTCACATATTTCGTGGCTTCTCAACTATTATTTATAAATCCTGCTATGCTTTCTGTCGAAAGCCGTCACAAGGAATCTTCTTTTCTACTATCCTGTTTTTACCTTTCCAACATACTTTCAATAAAGATGCCATACCCTCTGGTGGGGTCATTCACAAACACATGGGTTACTGCGCCTATGATTTTTCCATCCTGAACAATAGGGGAGCCGCTCATTCCCTGGATAATTCCTCCGGTCTTTTCTATCAGTTCCTTGTCCGTCACCTGAAATACAAATGCCTTATTCTTCTCTTTGGGGGAATAATTGATTTGTTGAATTTCAATTCCGTAGGACTTCACATTTCCCTCTTCTCCGAAAAGCATGGTAGCAGGTGCTCTTTTTATTTCCTGTTTATATCCCACCGGATAACTTCGCTTTCTTAAAACCTTCTCTCCGGTAGCGGCCATTTCTCCGTAAATTCCCACCTCACTATTCTCTGTCACATCTCCAAATCTGGACTGGGTTCCATAGGAAATCAATCCGGTCAGTTCTCCGGGAGAACCGATACTGCTGGGAGTGATATTGGTGATACTGGCATGATATAAAAATCCATGTTCCAATAAAAGCAATTTTCCGGTTCCGCTGTCACTGATTCCATGACCTAGTGCTCCATAACTCCCATCGGATTTTGTATATGTCACTGTACCCACTCCTGCCATATCATCCTTTACCCACAATCCCAGTTTATAACTTCCGTCACTGGTTTTCACCGGTTGCAGCCGAACATCCATATATTCATGATTCCGAAGCAAAGTCAAAACCATGGACTGCCCCTGACAGTTTGTAACCATCTCCTGCAACTGCTCTTTGGTAGACACCTTTTTCCCCTGGGCAGCCACCACATAATCTCCCTCTTTTACCACATATGCTCCGGGATTCACCATGTCTCCGGCAGTATTTTTTATCTCCTTGGTTCCTGCCACATACACACTTTGCATCTTTAAATAAATGCCCACGGGAACCCCCACTGCATTCACACACTGGTTCTCCTTTACTGTAGCCTCAATCGTTCCAAGGGGAATGATTCCAAACAACTTACAGTGATATTTTTGAACAGAACCGACGCCGCTTTTTTCCTGTCCCACTGCCACCGTCTGTTTTTGATGAACCTGTTCCACCGAAACAGGTGCTGCCAGAGAAATTTTTTGTTCTTCTCCCGTTATCGTAATCTCTCTGGGAATATAAGAAAGCAACATCATATAACCGGAAATCACATAGATAATTCCATACAATATTGCCGCATTTTTTCTATGCTTCTGATACCACTGTTGCATATTAGCCGCCCCTTGCATTTGTATTTTAAAGACAAAAAAGGAAGGACTTTTCGTCCTCCCTTAGTATGCAGAGATTGCTTTCATTTTAATCATTATTTTTTTGACTCATAGCCAATTCTTTCATTTCTTTCGCGTTATCTATCACCGCCTGGGTAATGGAGCTACCGCCCAACATTCTGGCCAGTTCCTTGACACTGTCGTGATAAGACAGGGCTTGAATGGATGATACCGTACTTCCGTTTACCACATCTTTTTCAATCAGGTAATGCTGGTCTGCCATAGCTGCAATCTGGGGCAGATGTGTAATACAAATCACCTGATGATTCTTTGCCACAAGGCTGAGTTTTTCGGATACTGCTTGGGCTGTCCGGCCACTGATACCCGCATCAATCTCGTCAAAAACTAAGGTATCAATGGCATCATTTTCAGCCAGAACCGTTTTGATGGCCAGCATCACTCTGGACATTTCACCACCGGAGGCCACATCCTTAAGGGGGCGCATAGGCTCTCCCGGATTCAGACATATCATAAACTCTGCATCATCAAATCCATCCGGTGTAAACCGACCTAAAGGAGAGAATGACATATCAAAGGACACATCCAAAAAATTTAAATCCATCAGATTATCTCTCACCTGCTCAGACAGCTGTAATGCATATTTTTTTCTCACATCTGACAATTGGCTTGAAAGGTTCTCCACCTCGTTTTTTGCAACATCCAAATCTCTTTTCAACTGCTCCAGATAGGATTCATATCCCTGCAACTGCTCCATCCGCTTTTGCTTTTCCTGACAGCTGGACAGGATATCCTCCACTGTGGCACCATATTTATCCTTAAGACGATTAATCTCGTTTAACCTATCCTCAATTTCTGCAAAACTTCCGGCATCAAACTCCGCATCTGCCATATACTGGGATAAATCCCTGTTAAAATCATTCAAAAGAGCATCCACATCATCTAAAACAGTCACCATTTCTTGAATGGATTCATCATACTCTGCCACCATACGAAGCTCCCTGATTGCCCGACCGATTCCGTCGGATGCTCCTCTGCTTCCGGTCTCCTCATAAGCGGCACTCAAAGACTCCATAATTTTTTTGTTGTTGGAAAGCTTCCGGTATGATGCCTCTAATTCTTCGTCTTCATTTGGCTTTAGATTCGCCCCTAAAATCTCATTTACCTCATGTTCCAAAAAGGAGAGTTCTCTGGCTCTCTGGGTTTCATCTGTATTTGCGTTCTCCCACTCCTTTTGTTTTTCCACATAGGTCTGATAGGCAAGTTTTAACTGTTCCTTTATGGGCTGGGCTTCTTTCTTTGCATACTGGTCCAAAAGTTCCAGATGCTTCCGTTTCTGAAGTAACGACTGATGCTCGTGCTGGCCGTAGATATCCAAAAAGACAGCCCCCACTTCCTTCATTCGCAAAGCGGGAACTGCTTCCCCGTTAATCTTGGCCACACTGCGATTCTCCGTAATTTTTCTGGTGAGAATCACCTGGTCATCATAGGGCACAATATCCAAAGCTTCCAGTTCTTTTTTCTGTTCCTCTTTCGTCACACGAAAAATGGCCTCCACCAAGCCTTCTGAACTGCTGTCCCGAAGCATCTCCTTATCTGCCTTTGCCCCCAACGCTAAATTGAGAGCCCCTAAAATGATTGACTTTCCCGCTCCCGTTTCTCCGGACAGGATATGCAATCCATCCAGAAAAGTAATGTTCTCCTCCTCAATGAGAGCTAAGTTTTTCACGTGTAAATTTTCCAGCATATGACTCCTTTCGCCCTCCTCTTAACTAATTGGTTTTGTCCTCCACTATCTTTCTCAGCCGATTCATAATCACAATGGTGTCGTCCACACTTCTGACGGCACACATAATGGTATCATCCCCGGCAATGCACCCTACAATTTCCGGCAGTTCCATATTATCCAGTGCAGCCGCCACCGCCATTGCCATTCCGGCAACTGTCCGAATCACCAATATATTTTGAGCGTTATCCATGGAAACATATCCGTCTCTGAAAATACGGATAAATTTTTCCCGCATATCCTCTTCGGTCTTACGATATGCTACATAGCGAAGCTTCCCATCGCTCATAGCCACCTTGGTCAACTTCATTTCCCTGATATCTCTGGAAACTGTGGCCTGTGTGACAATAAATCCGGCTCTCTCAAGCTCGGTAGTAAGCTCCTCCTGGGTTCCAATCTCTTTTTTTACAATCAAGTCCAATATCTTTGCCTGGCGTTCTGCCTTCATCTTTTTATCCTTCCTAATCCGCCTGTAATTTTCTACGGATTCGATCCAGAAAACTAATATCCTTTAAGTGAATCATTTTTGTGGTTTCCTTTGCCCGGTGAACCACCAGCTTTTCTCCCGGTCTCAACAATCGCTTGTGATTCCCGTCAAAACTCACCTCTGCCTCCTCCGGCACATCCTCTCTTCTGACGCCAATTTCCAAAACCAGTTCATCATAGGGATCCAAAACAATGCTTCTGGCATTTAAGGTATGAGGATTGATAGGTGTCAGTAAAATAAGGTTTGTCTGGGGATTTACAATAGGTCCGTTGGCCGACAGATTGTAGGCTGTAGAACCTGTAGGTGTGGAAAAAATAATTCCGTCACAGTTATATGCATATAGATATTGTCCGTTGACATACACCGTCATATGCATCACCTGAAGTCCTGCACTGGAGCAGACTACAATATCATTCAATGCCTGAATGTCTTTTCCCACTTTTCCATCGGCATCTATGAGATGTCCGGTAACCATCATTCTCTCCTCGATGGAATAATCCCCCGACATCAGGGCGTCAATTCCTTCAAAAACAGATTCCTCATCCAGATCACACAGATACCCCAAATGTCCTCTGTTGATACCAATAATGGGAATATTTTTCCCAAAAATATTCTGGGCGGCGCGAATCACCGTACCATCTCCACCCAAAGTAAGAATACACTCTGTCTCCGGCGGAACAACCAAATCTTCTTCCAGGGAATCATCCGGATTTACACCATAAGAACAAATGCCACCGTGAAGTCCTATATAATCCACAATACTCTGTATCAAAGTTAATGTTGGGTCTTTGTCTTCTCTTGCAACAATAAAAAAATGTTTCATAGACTTAGTCCAGAGACTGGTGTGCCGCATTTACCACTGCATCCACATCCATCTCTCCCTCTCCCATTGTTTTCCCACTCTTTTTTATATGCACCAGATATTCAATGTTGCCTTCCGGTCCTTTGATAGGGGAATACTCCAAATGTAAAATATCAAATCCAATGGATTTGGCGTAAGCAATCACGCTTTCAATCACTTCTTTATGTACCTGTGGGTCACGGACAACACCCTTTTTTCCAACCTTGTCCTTTCCCGCTTCAAACTGAGGTTTGATGAGACATACCATCTCACCGCCCTCCCGCAACAATTCCCTTGCCGGAGTCAATACTTTTGTAAGAGAGATAAAAGACACATCCACGGAAGCAAAATCCAACACATCCTCAATGTCCTCCGGGGTCACATAACGGATATTGGTCTTTTCCATACAAACCACTCGCTCATCCTGACGCAGTTTCCAAGCAAATTGACCATAGCCTACATCCACGGAATAAACTTTAACTGCCCCATTTTGTAACATACAGTCTGTAAAGCCTCCGGTAGATGCTCCAATATCCATACAAATCTTTCCCTGAAGACTCAGCCCAAACTGGTTCATAGCTTTCTCCAGTTTTAAGCCTCCTCGACTGACATATTTCAACGTGGTTCCACGAACCTCAATTTCCACCTTATCATCAAAGAATGTTCCGGCTTTATCCTCTCTCTGGTTGGCCACAAATACATTGCCTTCCATAATCATGGTTTTCGCCTTCTCTCTGGAAGGTGCCAATCCTCTTTGAACCAGTAATACATCCAAACGTTCTTTCATAAAACAACCTATCTAATCTCTTTTAATATTTTTTCTGTAATACCCTCTGCATCCATTTTCAACATATGCTTTAACTGTCCTACACTACCATGCTGAACGAATTCATCCGGAATTGCCACGGAAACCATCTTATTTTGATATCCATGCTCATATAGGAAACAACCAACGTGCTCTCCCATACCGCCCAGAGCAATTCCCTCTTCCATAGTAACAATGAGTGAATATCGTCCCATAGTCTGCAAAAGATATTCCTCATCAAAGGGTTTTGCAAACCTGGCATTCACCACAGTAGGCATCACTCCATGAGCCTGCAACTGCTCTCTCACCTGTACAGCAGTGTCCACCATACTTCCAAGGGCAAACAAAAGCACCTCTTCTCCGGCAAACAATTCCTCGCATTTGCCATAAACAATCTCTGCTCTGTGCTCCTTTAATCTTGCATATGCCTCTCCTCTCGGATAGCGAAGAGCAATAGGACCATCGTAAGCAATAGCAAACTTAACCATATCGGAAAGTTCCCAGATATTTTTAGGAGCCATCAATGTCATATTGGGCATACCGCTTAAAAATGAGATGTCAAAAACTCCTTGATGGGTCTCCCCGTCGCTTCCAACTAAACCAGCCCTATCTATGGCAAATACCACTGGAAGATTCTGCAAGCATACATCATGTATCAACTGGTCATATCCCCTTTGTAAAAAAGAGGAATACACGGCAAACACAGGTTTCATTCCTCCTGCCGCCAGACCTGCCGCAAAGGTAACTGCATGTCCCTCTGCAATTCCCACATCAAAAAATCTCTCCGGATATTTGTTTCGGAATCTCTTTAGCCCCGTGCCGTCGGACATGGCGGCAGAAATTGCCACCACCCGTTCATCTCTTCCACCCATCTTTCGCATAACCGTGGAAAAAATATCGGTGTAAGTAGCCCTGGTCTTTCCCTTTGGAACCCCTGTATCAATATCAAAGGGCGCCGTCCCGTGAAATCTGGCCGGGTGTCTCTCTGCGGGCTCATAACCATTTCCTTTTTTGGTTATCACATGAACCAGCACCGGTCCCTGAACTTTGGAAGCCTCTTTCAAAACCCGCACCATAGCAGAAACATCGTGACCATCCACCGGTCCCAGATACATGATTCCCATCTCTTCAAAAAACATTCCGGGTATCAACATCTGTTTGATACTGCTCTTGGTCTTTCGGATGCCGCTTACCAGATGCTTACCTATCACCGGGATATTTTCTAAAGTGGTCTGAACTCCTTCTTTCAAACCGGTGTAATTGGCACTGGTACGAAGTTTGCTCAAATGCTTTGACATTCCGCCCACATTTTCTGAAATGGACATATTATTGTCATTTAATACAATAATAAAATTCTTTTTTAAAGACGCCGCATTATTCATAGCCTCATAGGCCATACCGCCGGTCAAGGCACCATCACCTATCACAGAAACCACATGAAAGTCTTCGCCCTTTAATTCCCTGGCCCAGGCAAATCCCAATCCTGCAGAAATAGAGGTAGAACTATGTCCTGTGTCAAAACAGTCACAATCACTCTCTGATGTCTTGGGGAATCCACTCATTCCACCAAACTGTCTCAGATGATCAAAACCATCTTTTCGTCCTGTAAGAATCTTGTGAGTGTAGGACTGATGTCCCACATCCCAGATAATTTTATCCTTGGGTAAATCAAAGGCTAAATGTAATGCCATAGTAAGCTCCACCACCCCAAGGTTTGATGCTAAATGTCCCCCGGTCGAAGACAGGGACTGTATCAAAAACTCCCGTATCTCTCCCGGCAACTGTGCCAATTCTGCAGGTGTTAATTTTTTTATATCATTTTCTTTTTTTATTTTATCTAACACCATAGCTCTGTTATCCTATTTGTCTCTTAAAACCATCCATCGAAGCAATTCTGTGAGGAATGGATTTTCGTAAGGAAGCCCCTGAAGAATGGTAATGGCTTCCTCTGTCAAAGTCTTTACTTCTTGCTTTGACTTTTCCAATCCCTCAAAAATCACATAGGTTGGCTTCTGATTTTTTTCATCGCTACCTACATTTTTCCCTAAGGTCTCCTTGTCACCGATGACATCCAAAACATCATCCTGAATCTGAAATGCCAATCCGATTTTCTTAGCCACCTGTTCAATCTTATCTACTTCTTCGGAGGAGGCTCCGCCTAAAATCGCACCAATCATCATAGAGGCCTCAATCAAAGCTCCAGTTTTCAATTCATAGATGAAATCCAGTCGATTTTTTGAAATGCCGTACTGCTTCTCTGATTCCACATCTACCACCTGGCCGCCTATCATTCCATAGACACCTGACTTATTGGCCAGAACCTGTAATGCCTTTGCCACTCTCGGATTTCCCGGCTCAATATCAAGGGCGCTAAGTGCTGTCTCAAATGCGTAATTTAAAAGACCATCTCCTGCCAAAATTCCCATTGCCTCTCCAAATTTGGCATGGGTGGTTGGTTTTCCCCGGCGAAGCTCATCATCGTCCATAGCAGGCAAGTCATCATGCACCAACGAATAAGTGTGAATCATCTCAATGGCTGCCACAAACGGAGCCAAAATCTCTGAGGCTCCTCCAAAAAGCTTAAATGTCTCTGTCATTAAAATCGGACGAATTCTTTTTCCTCCTGCCAGAATACTATAATTCATCGCCTGAAGTACGGTCTTCTGATATCCCTTCTCTGCCGGAAGATACTTGTAAATCATACCATCCACATCGCTGGCCTTGTAAGCTAATTCTTTGTTAATATCCATAATCACACCTCTTCAAATTCTTCTAATTCACCATTGTCACTTAACATTTTTACCTGTTTTTCTACCTGGTCTATCAAGTCATTGCAGTGCTTTAAATATTCCATCCCCTGCTTATACAACTGAAAAGACTCTTCAAGAGTAACCTCCTTGGACTCCAACTGTCCCAGAATATGCTCCATCTCCTGAAAGCTTTCTTCCATTGTCATATTTTCCATTTTACATCCTCATTCATTTCCATTACTTTTGCCTGTATCCGACCATCACTGACATACACTGTCAACGCATCTCCGGATTTCACCTGGGAAACACTGGTGATGGCTTTGCCTGACGTATCTGCTGTATAAGAATATCCCTGAGCCAGTTTCTTTGCCGGTGAAACACCATCCAATTTTCCGGCCAATAGGGAAAGGCACTGCCTTTTGTCTTTGATAAGATTTTCCATTCCTCTCTCAAGCCTTTGTTCCAGCATCAGACAATACTGTCTCTTTTCATCCAGACGATTGGCAGGACTCAGATAACGAAACTGTTTTTCAAAAGCCAAAATGCGATTTTGGCAATCCTCTATCTTTTCTTCTAATCCCCGATACAAAAGGGAAGCAAATTGATTTGTGGTCTGCTGCCACTCCTGAAAAGAAAATACCGCCAACTCTGCTGCTGCAGATGGCGTTGGGGCTCGCAAATCAGCCACATAATCGCTGATGGTGGTGTCTGTCTGATGTCCCACCGCTGAAATCACAGGTGTGTTACAGGAAAAGATTGTCCTTGCCACCTCTTCCTCATTGAATGCCCATAAATCCTCTATGGAACCACCACCTCGTCCCACAATCAGAACATCCAAATCCATAGCATCCAAGCGCTGTATTCCTGAGACAATACTCTCTACCGCGCCCGCCCCCTGCACCAATGCCGGGCAAAGAATTAATTCCACAAAGGGATTTCGACGTTTGGATATCTGTATGATATCCCGAACTGCCGCCCCTGTAGGTGCAGTCACAATACCAACTCTGGTGGCAAATTTAGGAATCGTCTTTTTATATTCCGGGGCGAACATCCCCATCTCTTCCAGTTCTTTTTTTAACTGTTCAAACCGAAGATACAAATCTCCCGCACCTGCAAGAGTGATTTCCCTGGCATAAATCTGATATGTGCCGCCTCGCTCGTAGACAGATACACTTCCTGTAACCACCACCTGGTCTCCATCCTTCATAGGGAATTGCAATCCTCTCGGCCGGTTTCCCTTGAACATAATAGCTGACATAGCTCCCTGACCATCTTTAATGGTAAAATAGATATGCCCGCTGGAATGACATTTGTAATTGGAAACTTCCCCCTGGACAGAAATATTGGAGAGAAGGAAATCCTCCTCAAACATTCTCTTGATATAGGTGTTCAACTGTCCCACAGAATATACATTTTTATTCATCAAATTTAGCCAATACCCCGTTCACAAATCCGGATGACTGCTCGGTTCCATACTGTTTTGCCAATTCTACTGCTTCATTAATCACAACACCTTTTGGAAGTTTTTCATACTTTAACTCATACAAAGCCAGTCGAATCAGTGACAAATCCACTTTGCTCATACGTGTGGTTTTCCATCCCTCTACCACATCATTAATCTGAGCATCCAATTCCTCTCTGTGAGAAAAAATACCAAGACATTTTTCTCTGATCTGCTCCTTCCGTTCCGGAGTCCATGCATTTTCTTCCAAAGACAAATCTAACTGCTGATTCAATTCATCCTCGCTATGAAAATCTGCTTGAAATATAATTTTAAAAACATTTTCTCTAAGTTCTCTTCTGGTCATTGATTTTCCTACCTAACTGTTCATATTTACCATTCCTGTATGAACTCCAAAATTTACAAAAGAGGATGTCCATACAGACACCCTCCATTATACTCTATCTTTTCAAAAAACAAAAGGTCTATTCATTATCTACGCTGACAGCGGCAATCTTGATATCCACACTTGCCACCTCAAGTCCTGTCATGTTTTCAATGGAGGACTTTACCTTTTCCTGAATCTGCTGGCAAATCTTTGGAATCTCATATCCAAATGAAATGTTTACTGACATACGTACAGCCAACTTGCCATCGTCCACAGAGAGAACCTTTACCCCTTTTGCCAACTTGTTTGCACCGGCCTTGCTGATAACCTCATTGGTGAGATTTCCTGCCAAAGAAGCAACTCCCTCCACCTCAGTAGCTGCCAGTCCTGCGATAATTGCCACTACTTCGTCTGCAATGTTAACGCCACCGTTTGCATCCTCTTTAATTATAAAACTTTTTCTATCGTCTGCCATTTCATTAGCCTCCTATACCATAATACTAAGGTTAGTATATCAGAATATTTTCAAATGGGAAAGATTTTTTTATCTCTTGTCCTTGGGCAACCAATGCAAATCATACGGTGTCATCTGGTAAACATAATAATTCAGATAATTGGTATAAAGACAGTTTGCGTGGGATCTCCACTGTAACAACGGTCTCTCATTCACATCATTATTTGGATAGTAGTTCACCGGCATCTTGATATCCATCCCTTTATCCAAATCCCTTTTGTATTCCTTATCCAGAGTCATACGATCATATTCCGGATGTCCCATACAGAATATCTGACTGTTGTCCACGGAAAGAACCAGGAAAATCCCAGCCTCTTCTGATTCTGCCAGCACAACCAAATCCTTGTTGGCTCTGATAGCATCCTCATCCATACGGGAATGTCTGGAGTGTGGTGCCATAAACAAATCATCAAATCCTCGAACCAACGGAATTTTACGATTTTGTACCTTATGCTCAAATACCCCGAATATCTTTTCATCCAGAATTTCTTTTTTGATTCCGTAATGGTAATAAAGCCCTGCCTGAGCTCCCCAACAGGAATGGAAGGTACAGGTAACATGGGTTTTGGACCACTCCATAATCTCCTCCAATTCCTTCCAGTAATCCACTTCTTCAAAGTCCATAGTCTCCACCGGTGCTCCGGTGATAATCAACCCATCCAGATTTTTATCCTTGATACTGGAAAAGCTCTGGTAAAAATGATTCAAATGACTTTTAGATGTGTTTTTTGACTCATGAGACTGCACTGTCAAAAACGTAATATCCACCTGTAACGGAGAATTTGACAGAGAACGCAACAGCTGTAACTCTGTGTCCTCTTTTAACGGCATCAGATTTAGGATTCCAATCTGGATAGGTCGGATATCCTGATGCAAAGCTCTCTCCTCATCAATTACAAATATATTTTCATGTTCCAGAATCGCCTTTGCCGGCAATTCGCTCTGTGTCTTAATTGGCATTTTCTGCCTCCTTAATCATATTGTGCAGTTTCTCTTCGGACAATACTGCAATTCCTAAACTGTTGGCTTTTTCTAATTTGCTGCCTGCATTATCCCCAGCCAAAAGATAATCGGTTTTCTTTGAAACGGAACCGGTAACCTTACCACCGTAACTCTCTATCAGTTCCGCTGCCTCTTTTCTACCCATACTCGGGAGGGTTCCTGTAATTACAAAGGTCTTTCCGGTAAAAATCCCCACCCCTGTAACTACTTTCTCTTTGGTCATATTGACACCATAGGATTTTAAACGTTCTAACAATTCTATGCAACCCGGATTCCGGAAAAACTCATAAATCGCCTTGGCACTTACTTCTCCAATGTCTTCCACCTGCGTCAAATCCTCTATGGATGCCTGTGCCACCCCATCAATGCTTCCGAAATGCAGCAGCAAAGATTTTGCGGCAGCTTTGCCTATTCCTGTGATACCAAGTCCCGTCAAGAGATGATCTGCGTCCCTTTTCTTAGCTTCCTCTATCACACCTAAAAGCTTGTCTGTATTCTTTTCCTTGCCGATGATTCCCTTTTCTACCAACTCATCCCGATACCGGGACAACACGAAAATATCTGCAATATCCTTCAAATATCCCAGGCGAACCAAGTCTTGAATATATACAGCACCAAAGCCCTTGATATCCATAGCATCTCTGCCTACGAAATTAATAATGTGCCGTTCCAGCTGAGCCGGACAAGTGGTGGAGGTGCATTTGATATCTGCCGTATTCTCCTCCCGCACTGCCGGAGCTCCGCAAACCGGACACACCTTAGGAATCTCAAATGTAGTCACACCCTGAGGACGTTTTTCGTGTTTTACTTCTTTTACCTTTGGTATGATTTCCCCGGACTTATACACCACAATGGTGTCTCCAATTCCCACATCCAACTGATTTATAAAATCCTGATTGTGCAAGGTAGCACGACTGACCCAGGTACCACACAATCGAATCGGTTCAAAAATGGCTGTAGGTGTAATACGCCCTGTTCTTCCCACAGAGAGTTCAATATCTAAAAGTTTTGTCTCCTTTTCCTCCGGGGGATATTTATACGCCACCGCCCACTTTGGTACCTTGGAAGTGGTGCCCAACTGTTCTCTCTGGGCAAAGTCATTAATTTTTACCACCGCACCATCAATATCATAGGCCAGATTTCCACGATTCTCTCCTATGGCGCAAATAGCATCCCAGACTTCCTCTTTGGTATGGCACACCCGGTAATCCTCTATCACGGAAATCCCCTGACTTTTCATATACTCATACGCCTGGGTATGGGTTTTAAACTCCCTGCCCCTTGCCTGCTGCAAGTTAAAAATAAACAGCGAAAGCCCTCTGTCTCTCACCACCTTGCTGTCCAACTGACGCAAAGTACCTGCCGCACAGTTTCTTGGATTGGCAAATATCTTTTTTCCAAGTAATTCCTGGGTCTCATTGGTTTTGTCAAAGGCCTCATTGGTCATATACACTTCTCCCCGGATTTCCAGGTATTCCGGCGCATCTTTTAACTTAGAAACCACATCCTTAATTTCTTTGGCATTGGATGTGACATCCTCCCCAAAGTTAATGCCATCTCCTCTGGTTTCAGCCATAACCAACTGACCGTTGTCATAGCGCAATGACATAGACAGACCATCAATCTTGTATTCAACCACAAACTCCGGATTGTCCAATTTCTGTTGCATCTCCTCCACAAAGCTCATCACTTCCTCTTTGGAGAAAACATCCTGAAGGCTGAGCATCGGCACATTGTGTCGTACCAGCACTCCCGCCTCCCTTTTGGCAACTCCCCCAACTTTTTGGGTAGGGGATGTGGATTCCACCAACTCCGGATGTTGCTTTTCCAACGCCTTTAAGCGTTGCATCAACATGTCATATTCGTAATCGGTAATCTCCGGCTCGTCCATGTTGTAATAACGATTGCTGTGATATTCAATTTGCTGCCGTAACTGTTTGATTTCCTCTATATAATCCACGAACTACTCCCCCAACAATTGATTTAGTTTTTCATATTCCTCCGGTTGTATCTCCCGATACTCCCCTTCTTTAATACCATCCACCAACAGATTCATAATACGAACCCGTTGCAAATCTCTGACGTGATAACCAAACTCCTGACACATACGTCGAATCTGGCGATTTAATCCCTGGGTCAGAATAATCCGAAAGGTAAATTTAGAGAGTTTTTCCACTTGGCAAGGCCGGGTAGTAACCTTCAATTCTGAAAGGTAAACTCCCTTTTTCATTTCCTCTATAAAGTCTGAAGTCACCGGTTTTTCCACCCGGACAATGTACTCCTTTTCATGGCCATATCTGCCCCTCATAATTTTATTGACTAAATCACCCTGATTCGTCATAAGAATCAATCCCCTGGAATCTTTGTCCAACCTTCCCACCGGGTATAATCTGGTGGGATAATGAATATAGTCCACTATATTATTCTTTTCTCTCTTTTCGGCAGTACACACAATCCCCTTTGGTTTATTAAACAGAAGTAATACCGGTTTCGGTTTTGTAAAGATTTCTTTTTCCTTGTATTCCACCACATCTGTAGGGAAAACCCGTTGTCCCATGGTAGCAATTTTGCCATTAATCCTGACCTGACCATTTTCAATCTGTCTGTCTGCCTCTCTCCTGGAGCACACCCCTGCCTCGCTCAAAAACTTATTCAGGCGAATTCCTTCCGCATCCATACACATATCTCCTCTTAGCCACTAAAGGGTCAGACCTTTCAGTCTGACCCCTTACGCTTATCCGCTTTGTGTTTGTCCTTTATTTAAGAAGTTCGGTTTTGCAGTATCCCTCTTTGCCATTATAAGAAACTTTAGACCAGCCCTCTGCATATTCCTGCACAATGGTAATCTGTTCTCCTGCATAAGCAACTGCAACCTTGGATGCTGTCTCACTCATACTCTCACGTACATTAATGGTATCTGAAAGGGTAATGGTACTTCCCTGCTGTGCCTGTGTGCTGTCATCCTGATTATCAGAAGCAGTCTCATCACTTCCGCTATCCTTGTCCGAAAGGAAATCAGCCTTCACATATGCTGTCGTTCCGTTATAATCAATTTTAGCCCAACCATTTTCCACTGCGTAGCAGGTCACTTCCTGCCCCTTCTCCAGCTGACCTAATTTATTGCCATCCTCTGATGCGGAATCCCTGACATTGATTTTATCATTAGCTACTTTTGTAGTAGCATTTGCTTTCTCCTCTTCGGCTTTCTTTTCTGCCTCTTTTGCAGCCTTTGCCTCCTGCTTCTTCTTCGCTGCCTCTTCTTTTTCTGCCTTCTTCGCAGCCTCAGCCTCCTCTGCAGCCTTTGCTACAGAATCCTTATAGTCCGTTGCCCACTTTGCAATAGCCTGCTGTAAGGTACCATTTACAAATGTGTTCAGCTTTTCATCGGACAACATCGCCTCATTGCATTCCTTTTGAACCTTCGCCTGCAATGCCAGCACGTCATCCTGCTGTTCAAAAGCCGCAATCAGTGAAGCTACATCTGTGTCCATATCAAATTCACCATTGGCCTGATTGAAAGAACTATAGATATTGTTAATATAAAGTTTTCCGTCTTCGTTGGTCTGCAGATAGAAGAAATCCAAACCTGCCACAGGTGTATCAATATCCTTAAATTTCAGCTGCAAGTAAACAGAGCAGAGATAAGAGCCCTCTTCTGTTCCGCCCTTGGTGTATACCTTTAACTTCTGATACTTTTCAATATACTGACTGTAGAACTGAATATAGCTCACTTCAGAATCAGAAATCGGTGTCGCTATCTTTTTCAACGAATCCGTATCACCCTTGGCATAGTACTTGAAGTAATTCTTAATCAATTCGTTGATTTCCTTGTCATCGCTTTCCACATAGTTCTGATATGCTCCGGCGGTAGGATCCTTCTTTGAAGAAGAAGTACTACTACTGCTCTTTGTCCCAAATGCCAAAATCAAAACAATCGCTACAAATACGGCTACAGCTCCAAAATATCTCACATTTTTTTTACAAAAAACAAATAATTTATCTATCTTTATCTTCTGAAAAAAGT
Source organism: Lachnospiraceae bacterium (assembly GCA_022768745.1). GTDB lineage: Bacteria > Bacillota > Clostridia > Lachnospirales > Lachnospiraceae > Pararoseburia. The sequence continues at coordinate 14,173 of JALELK010000033.1, read as the reverse complement.
CTTTCACCTTGTCCATACTTACAATATCCTCCATATATATCAAAACATCACGTTATATCATCAAAAAAATGTAGACGACTGGATTCGAACCAGCGATCTTCGGAGTCGGAGTCCGATGCGTTATCCAGCTACGCTACGCCTACAAACCTACAGCTATAAATGTTACCAAAAAACTTACACAAAGTCAATGTTCTGTGCCTGCTAATTTTATCCAGTTAAACCGGTAAAGCCTTTTGTCTGGGAACTTCAACGTCTCCGTCCCTCAAGGTTTGACACCGGATTTAATTTCTTATATCATTAAAAGTTGTATGAATTACAAAGGAGAATAAGCACTATGAGTTTCACTTACTTAAAACCAATGCCGAGTCCCGAAGAGATTCAGCAGGAGTATGCTATGACCCCGGAGATGAAAGCCATCAAAGCCGACAGGGACCGACAAATTTCAGATATTATTTGTGGAAAGGATAACCGCGTGTTAGCTATTATCGGTCCATGTTCCGCTGATAGCGAGGATTCTGTTATTGACTATGTAAGCCGTCTGGCCCCAATACAGGAAGAAATCAAAGACCGGGTACTTATCATTCCACGTATTTACACAAACAAGCCTCGTACCACAGGTTCCGGCTACAAAGGAATTGCATCCCAGCCGGATCCAACCAAAGCACCGGATATGGTGGAAGGTTTAATTGCCATGAGAAAAATGCATCTCAGAGCGATTGCAGAGACGGAGTTAACCTGTGCCGACGAAATGCTCTACCCTGAAAACTGGGGCTATGTAGAGGACCTTCTCTCCTATGTAGCCATCGGAGCACGTTCTGTGGAGGACCAGCACCACCGTCTTACCGTCAGTGGTTTTGATGTGGCATCCGGTATGAAAAATCCAACCAGTGGAGATTTCTCTGTTATGTTAAATTCCGTATATGCCGCACAGCATCCTCATCACTTTACCTTTTCAGGTTATGAGGTTCGCACCACAGGAAATCCTCTTGCCCACACAATCCTTCGCGGAGCCGTCAGCAAGCATGGCAACTGTGTACAGAATTATCACTATGAGGATTTGGTTCGTCTGTCAGACATGTACCTATCTATGGAGTTGGTAAATCCGGCAACCATTGTGGATGCCAACCACTCTAACTCAAACAAGCAGTTCAAACAGCAGATTCGTATTGTAAGAGAGGTTATGACCAGCCGTCTGTTCTCTTCCGATGTAAAGAATCTTGTAAAAGGTGTTATGATTGAAAGCTACATCGAAGAGGGATGTCAGAAAATTTCTGACCACCATGTTTATGGCAAATCCATTACCGACCCTTGTCTCGGTTGGGAAGATTCCAAACAGTTGCTTTACACCATTGCTGAACTCAACAAATAGCCAATAGCAATTACAATATAATATTACGTTTCCAACAAACTCCCTTGTCGGTTTATCCCTCAGGGGAGTTTTATATTGAGAGAAAACTTTTTGTATATCCAATTAAAAGAGGATTCACAAAACATTCCAGATAAATACCACAGAGAAAAAGACAAGCCACTCCTATCCCACATAAAACAGCCCAGCCTCTGGATAGTTTTCGTTCTTTTTCACTTCCCACAAAAATCCACCAGAGAAATTCAAATAACATTACATAAATCACCCATTGGGGAATCAGTGAAACCACCAACAATGGAATTCCTTTCCACCCAAAGGAACGAAAGAAGGACAACATCAAAATCCCCATAAAGCATCCCACTGCTCCACTGCACAAATAATAAACTGCCTTTTTCAGTCTCGTAAATCCTGCCAGAATCAGTACACCCAAAAGTTCTCCTCTCTGCAAAACCAGATACCCGAACAATCCCCAGATATCCATAGTTCCGGCATTTACCTTTCCGATACTCTTCACGTTATAACTTCCATATTTGCCAATCTCATCCCACAAAAATATTTTTCCCAAAATAATGGCAATAAAAAAAGACACAAGAAAAATACCACTTTTTCCACCAAAGCATTTCTGAAAAAAATAGCCGGGTACTTTTCTTGGTCTGTGATATGCATCATAATAAGTATAATTTTTCATAGAGGTCCTGTCCTATCTTGTTATATAACATCTTATGACAGAACCTAAGGATTATTCCTGTCCCTCTGCAAGCATAACTTTATAAGCCAAAATCGCTGCAACAGTCTTTGCATCCTGAAATCTTCCGGCGTAGATTTCTGCCAGGGCGTCCTCCAAATTCCATGCCTTCACCTCAATATTTTCTGCCTCATCCAAATGCTGTTCCCCGGGCATCAAATCCTTGGCCAGGTATACATCTATCATTTCATCGCAAAAAGCCACTGTGGATTTCAAGGATAACAATGGCGTTATCTGATTGGAACGATAACCGGTTTCCTCCTCCAACTCTCTGGTGGCACAAATAAGCGTTGACTCCTCTACGCTGTCTCTACATCCCGCCGGAACCTCCCAAGTCATCCTCTCTAATGCATGTCTGTATTGGTTCACCAAAATTATTTTTCCGTCCGGCAAAACCGGCAACACTGCCGCAGCCCCTTTCCTATGACTTACGAAATCCCAGTGTTCCACTCCTCCGTTTGGGAGACGTACCGTATCCGCGTAGACATCCAATATTGAGCCTTCATAGACCCGTTCTCTTTTTTCTAATTCCACATGTTCCATAATAATTCCTCATAAAATAATAACGGGGCCAGACCTTTTGGCCTGACCCCTTAGTCTCTTGTTATTTCGCATAGTCAGTTACTCGTGATTCACGAATGACATTAACCTTAATCTGTCCCGGATAATCAAGTTCAGATTCAATCCTCTTTGAAATATCCCTAGCCAACAATACCATCTCGGCATCGTTAACCTGTTCAGGAACTACCATAACTCGAACCTCTCTACCTGCCTGAATAGCAAAAGATTTTTCAACACCTTTAAATCCATCGGTGATTTCTTCTAACTGTTGTAATCTGTTTGAATATGCCTCTAACGTCTCACGTCTTGCACCCGGTCTGGCTGCGCTGATGGTATCAGCAGCCTGTACTAAGCATGCAATCAATGATTCCGGTTCCACGTCACCATGGTGAGCTTCCACCGCATTAATTACAATCGGTGATTCCTTGTATCGTTTACAAAGTTCAACACCTAACTGAATATGAGAGCCTTCCATTTCACGGTCAACTGCTTTACCAATATCGTGGAGCAAACCTGCACGTTTTGCAGTTCTCACATCCACACCAATTTCAGCAGCCAGCAAACCTGCCAACTGAGCAACTTCGATAGAATGCTTTAACACGTTTTGACCATAACTGGTACGATATCTCATCTTTCCTAAGAGTTTTACCAACTCAGGGTGAATTCCATGTACGCCAACTTCAAGTGTAGCTGCCTCACCTTCTTCACGAATCAAAGTCTCAACTTCTTTCTGAGCCTTCTCAACCATCTCCTCAATTCTAGCCGGATGAATACGTCCGTCTACAATCAGCTTCTCCAAGGCAATTCTTGCTACCTCTCGTCTCACCGGATCGAATGCGGAAAGGATTACAGCTTCCGGAGTATCATCAATAATCAACTCAACTCCTGTCAGTGTCTCAAGGGTACGGATATTACGTCCCTCACGACCGATAATTCTTCCCTTCATCTCATCACTTGGAAGCTGTACTACAGATATGGTGGTCTCTGCCACATGGTCTGCAGCACACTTCTGAATAGCGGTGACAACAATGTCTCTGGCTTTCTTGTTTGCTTCTTCCTTTGCCTGAGCAACGGATTCCTTGATCAGCTTTGCTGTATCAAGTTTTACATCTTCTTCAACAGTCTTTAAAAGAAATTCTTTTGCTTGTTCGGAGGTTAATCCTGAGATTCTTTCTAGTTCCTGTACTCTCTGCTGATTAAGCTTTGCGACTTCTTCCTTCTGCTTGTTAATCGCCTGTTCCTTTGCATTGTATTCAGCTTCTCTCTTTTCCAATGCGTCGAGCTTCTTGTCCAGATTTTCTTCTTTCTGAAGAACTCGATGCTCATTTCGCTGAATCTCTGCTCTGCGCTCACGAATCTCTTTGTCCAACTCATTCTTAGTCTTTAATGACTCTTCCTTTGCCTCCAAGAGAGCTTCGCGCTTCTTTGTCTCTGCTGTCTTTACCGCCTCGTCAATAATCTCACGAGCTCTGTCCTCAGCACTACCAATCTTCTTTGAAGAATTGCTCTTATAGTAAGCATTGGCAATGGCAAGAGACACCGGAACTGCAACAACTAACGTCACAATCACAGCTATAATCGCCTGCACAGGAGCACCTCCTTTATGAAATTTTATTGTATATATAACACGAAAAATTACTAATTTGCATATAAATACAACACATAAATTTTATCGTTCTTTGTATATTCTGTCAAGCACTTGCCACCAAATCTTGTAGTTTCTATCTAATTTTCCCAAAGTTCTCCCATAGCCCTTGTTATCTCAGAAGACGGAAAGCCACGCTGCATCAAAAAGCGGTACATTTTCGCCTTTTCCTCCCTGGTAGCATTGCTACTGTCATAGTGTTTCTTTTCCATAAGACGATGTATCATCTCAATTTGCGAGGTTTCATTCTCCTCCTCCATACAACGCTGGATTACCTCTTTGTCGATGCCTTTTTTCATCAAGTCCTGCATCAGGCGCATCCGACTGCGGCTGGTCTGATAAAACCGGATGTATGACCTGGCCAGCCTCTCATCATCCACATAGTGATAAGACTTCACATAGTCAATGGCCGTCTCCACTGCCTCCGGAGGATAACCGTCATCTTTCAATTTCAAACGAAGTTGCTTTTCAGAACGATCCATCTTTTCCAGTAAATGCATGGCTCTGCGTTTTGCCCTTGGAATAAAGATTTCCTCAACAATCTGCTGATACAATTCGTCCGATAAATCCATTTCCTCTTTCAGCCCGAACCGATCCAATTCTTTTTTATAGAGAACAAAGTCTGCCCCATTACTAAGGCAGACCTTTCTTTTGTATTGTTTTATTGTACAAATCGATGTAATGTAAACCATAATCCTACTCTTCCGGAGTCTCTGTCTCCTCCGATGGTTCCTCCGCCGGAGCATAGTAAGCTCTTACCTGACGCTCGATCTCATCGCAGATATCCTTATGCTCTTTCAAAAAGGTCTTTGCATTTTCACGACCCTGACCTATCTTTTCTCCCTGATATGCATACCATGCACCGGATTTATTGACAATATCAAGACCGGATGCAATATCCAGGATGTCTCCCTCTTTTGAAATCCCCTGTCCAAACATAATGTCAAATTCTGCCTCTCTGAACGGAGGTGCAATTTTGTTTTTTACCACCTTGACACGGGTACGGTTACCAATCACCTCGCCCTGCTGCTTCAATGCTTCAATACGGCGGACATCCAAGCGCACAGATGAATAGAATTTCAGAGCACGACCACCTGTGGTAGTCTCCGGATTTCCAAACATCACTCCCACCTTTTCACGGAGCTGGTTGATAAAGATAACAATACAGTTTGACTTGCTGATAACTGCAGTAAGTTTACGCAAAGCCTGAGACATCAAACGGGCCTGTAATCCCACATGGGAATCTCCCATATCCCCATCAATCTCTGCCTTAGGAACCAAAGCTGCAACGGAATCCACAATCACAATATCCACCGCACCGGAACGAACCATAGTCTCTGTAATCTCAAGAGCCTGCTCACCGTTGTCCGGCTGGGAAATGTAAAGATTATCAATGTCTACACCAATATTTTTTGCATATACAGGATCAAGGGCATGCTCAGCATCAATAAATCCTGCAATACCGCCGGCCTTCTGCACCTCAGCTACCGCATGCAAAGCCACAGTGGTCTTACCACTGGACTCCGGTCCGTAAATCTCAATGATACGTCCCTTTGGCAATCCGCCCTGTCCCAAGGCAATATCAAGGCTCAAAGAACCTGTAGGAACAGTCTCCACCTTCATCTGATTACTGGTGTCTCCTAACTTCATCACAGAACCCTTACCGTACTGCTTCTCTATCTGGGAAATCGCTGCATCCAGCGCTTTTAACTTTTCTTCGTTTGCCATTTCTTCTCCTCCATAATCGAACCTTTGTTCGTTTTCTTGTAAATATAGTATTATAAATCAAAATAAAAGTCAACAAAAATCACTCATCTATTTGTCATAAAAGTGAAAAAGCTTTCGAACGAAAAAAAGACAGTGGAAATCATTCCACTGCCTTCATTATATCTGACCTTTTACTTATGTCAAGGAGTTATCCGTTACTCCCGTCCAAATTCGGAAAGAATCAACCCCTCATTTCTCTCAAGAGTCATTCCCACACTCCAACTGTTGACAAAGAGAAGTAACGGACGATCCTTCAAATCTTTAATTTTCTTCATATCCGATGTGCCGGAAATCTTGTCTAAGTCAATATCTTTATTTTCAATCCATCGAATATGCTCATACGGAAGATTCTCCATACGGATTTCCACATTGTACTCATTGTTCAGGCGGTATTTTAACACATCAAACTGCAACACACCTACAACCCCTACAATAATTTCTTCCATACCGGTGTTGTATTCCTGGAATATCTGGATGGCACCCTCCTGAGCAATCTGTGTGATTCCCTTCATAAACTGCTTTCTCTTCATAGTATCCACCTGGCGCACTCTGGCAAAATGCTCCGGTGCAAAGGTTGGAATTCCCTCAAAAGCAAATTTATTTTTTCCGCCCACAATGGTATCTCCAATGGAAAAGATGCCCGGATCAAACACGCCGATAATGTCACCGGCATAAGCCTTGTCCACAATTTTTCTCTCCTGGGCCATCATCTGCTGAGGCTGGGATAATTTCATAGAGCGGTTTCCCTGAACATGGAACACTTCCATTCCCGCATCAAATTCTCCGGAGCAGATACGCATAAACGCCACGCGATCTCTGTGCGCTTTATTCATATTTGCCTGAATCTTGAATACAAAGGCAGAAAAATCCGGTGAAAAGGGATTAATTTCTCCTGCATCTGACATTCTAGGCAGTGGAGATGTGGTCATTTGTAAGAAATGCTGCAAAAAGGTTTCCACACCAAAGTTTGTAAGAGCCGAACCAAAAAATACAGGGGAGAGTTCTCCCTTGGAAACCAGCTCCATATCAAACTCTGCACTGGCTCCATCCAACAATTCTATCTCATCCAAAAGGGTCTGTCTTTGTTCTTCCCCGATTTCCTCTAACAACGCCGGATCATCAATATCAATATTCTTTTCCGTTCCCTCTTTTGTTCCCTTGAGAGTATCTGCAAAGGTCATCACCTGCTTGGTATTTCGGTCATACACGCCCTTAAAGTTTTTACCGGAACCGATTGGCCAGTTTACCGGACAGGTGGCAATTCCCAATTCCTTTTCAATATCATCCAACAGTTCAAAGGTATCGTTGGCATCTCGATCCATCTTGTTAATAAAAGTAAAAATCGGAATATGACGCATAACACAAACCTTAAACAACTTTCGTGTCTGTGCCTCAACACCCTTTGACGCATCAATCACCATCACGGCAGAATCCGCTGCCATCAAGGTACGATAGGTATCCTCAGAGAAATCCTGATGTCCCGGTGTATCCAGAATATTGATGCAATAACCGTCATAATGAAACTGCAACACGGAAGAAGTAACAGAAATACCTCTCTCCTTCTCGATTTCCATCCAGTCTGACACCGCATGTCTGGCTGTTGCCTTTCCCTTTACCGAACCGGCGAGATTTATGGCTCCTCCATAGAGCAAAAACTTTTCGGTCAATGTAGTTTTTCCAGCATCCGGGTGAGAAATAATGGCAAATGTTCTACGCTTTTCTATTTCTTTTTGTAAATCTGACACTCTTGGTTCCTCCTAATAACTGCTAATCCCGATACAGTTTAGCCCACTGTAGAAGAACTTGTCAAGGAAAAGCCCTCTTTTGTCCTTAATTCATTGCAGAAATCACAATATGGTCCGGAGAAATGTCCGCCTTGCGGTTAATCACATCCTCCACCTGTGCCCTCTCTGCATCCGACAGTTCCTTTTTGTTAATAATCACATCTGCACTGTCCCCGGAAATGCTCACAATGGCCTCTTCAAATCCCTTGGATTGCAAAAGAAGTTCGCATGCAGACTCCCGTTCTGACACATCCGTCATTTTTGCCAGTTCATCCACTGCCTTTTGTCTCTCGTTTTCGGTCAAATCTTTATTGTTTACCACTTCCAAAAGTGTGGCCTTTCCTGCCGCTCTGGTCTGCTCACGATTCATTTTCAGAGAAGCTGCCTTGGAAATGGCAATACTGTCGCTTTCCGTCAGTACGGTCTCTCCTGCGCTCTCATCTCCTCCATTCTCAGCATCGACACTTTCTGCCTTTTCGCTTTTTTTCTCCACCTGGGCACTCTTGTCTGCACTTGTCTGTTCCTTTGCCAGTTTATTGCTGTTTTCCGCTATGGTAGCAATCTGCTTTTCATCCCCCTCGTAGGTGTAATTAAAATATCCTGCCACCGCGATTAAAAGTGCCAATCCGGTAACTATCCATTGATTTTTCCGAAAAATTCGTTTCATTTTCCCTCCTGTGCTCCCATCTCAACTATTGATATCTTATGAGCTTCTATGGAAAATAATGCCTGTACCGCCTGATAGATTTTCACTCTGACTTCATCGTCTCCTGCCCCCTGGGCCACAATACAAATCCCCCGGATTTCCGGTGTTATCACCTTAGTCTCATAGGGTTCTTCTCCGGAAAATACCGTTGTGGTCTCAGAACTGCTCGCTGTAGTTTTCTCTTCCCCCTTATTGCCCTGTGACGACTCTCTGGATACATCCTTTTCCACCACGCTCTCTCCTTCGTCCTCCAAAATAATCATAACCTCCACATCTCCCACACCATCCATCTGTTCAATCAGATGTTTCAGTCTTTTTTCCATCTGCTGTTCATAACTTCCATCTGATACAGTTTCCGTGTCCTCTGCCTTTTTTTCTTTAGCCGTATTTCCGGTATCTAAGGGCAGGGCAATCACCAGTAGCAACACCCCCAGCAAAATACATACCGTCCACTTCTGTTTATCCATACGACTCAATATGGATTTATACTTTTCAAACCAGGATTTTTTTAACTCCATTATTCCTCCTGCTCCTCGGTATGTTTTTCCAGTTCATTGATATATCCCCAATCCAGATATTCCATATCTGCCGCCTCCTGCTCCCTTTTTTCCATCTCTTCATAAAAGGATTGATAGGTTTTCTTCCAATTTTTTTCCAGATTTAACCCGGAAATAACCACCATAGGACGAAGGCAAAATAAAACCAGCAACATCTCTAAAAAAAAACGAAGATACCCCCGATACTCCTTTGTGGGAGTCAGATATAGAATCAGGGTAACCCCCAAGAACAATCCCACATACTCCTTTACCCACTGAATAATCTGGCTCATCCCATTCCTCCAATCAGTGTGGTCATAGCCACAGTAATAAAAATCAGTATCACACAGGTGGATAAGATTTTAAAAAGCATATTCCCGCCCTTGGAAGCGATTAAAATTGCATTGCTGATTCGCTTATCCGCCACAGGTTCCACAAACACCGCCAAAATCCGATACAGGATTACCATCACTCCCACTTTTGTCATGGGCACAATCACAATAGCCACCAAGGCAATCAATGCAGCCGCACCAATTCCACCCCGGATCACCTCTCCTGCTGCCAAAAACAAATCCGACACCGCTGTTAACGTGGAGCCAATTCCGGGCACAAAAGCCAAAGATTTTCTCAAGGTTTGTCTGGCAAAGGTATCTCCCACCGGAGCAATGGCATTTTTGATAATATTAAGACCAAGGACAACGGAAGTTAACAGTTTCAAAGACCAGGAAATCAGATTGTCCAGCAAATCCGTAAGTTTGCTGAATCTCCCCTCTTCCACCACATAATTTAAAAGCCCCATCACCACATACATCCGAACCATAGGCATCATTCCGTAACAGAGAAGCCACTGCACCACATACACCACAATAAAACCAAGTTCATAAAAAGCCATTGCCGTGGCATTCCCCTTGGACACCACCACTGTAGTGGCAAACACCGGTATAAACGCCGTCATAAAATCAATCACCACTCCTATGGCATGTTCCACCACCGTATTTAACACCGTCACCGATTTCATCAAAAGAACCATCAACAATCCGTAAACCAGAAGAAAACACACATTGGAAACATAGGATTTTTCAAACACCAAGGCAAAATTCTTCAGCAGGGAAAAAGCCACCGCCAAAAGCAATATGTAAATCAGGTAATTTTTGTTTGCCTCCCATTCCCCCACAAATAGGTTCCACACCCACTGTCCCAAACTTTCCGTGAAACCTTTTTCCCCGGAAATAAGGCTCCACACCAAATCCCCAAAGCTTGTTTGTGAAAACACATCCAACTCCGAGAGGGATTCATCTATACCACCAAAATCCACTGACCCCAAAAGTTCCCGCAACTCTGTCTGTCCACTCACAGGAACTCACCCACCGTGGACAAAAAGGTCAGAAGCACCGGCATACTCAAAAGAATAATGGACATCTTTGCAAATATCTGTATCTGCCCCGCCACACTGCTATACCCCACGTCTCTACAAATATCAGAGGCAAACTCTGAGATATAAGTAATTCCTATCATCTTCAAAATGGACACTATGTAGGTCTGCTCTATTTTGATATAGCCGGACAGTTCTTCAATATAAGAAAGCACTTCCTGCATTTTGTAAATAACACAAAAGAAAATAAAAAGACAGCATGCCAGATTAATTAAAGTTGCAAACTCCGGGCGCTGGTTTTTAAACATCAAAGCCAGCAACACTGCGCCGATTCCCACCGTTGCCGTTTTTATAATATCCATCTTACCTCCTACATTTGAAACAATTTTTCCATCATCTCAAACAAATCCACAATATAGGGTACAATCCAAAACAGAACCACCAGAAGACCACCCAGCGTGATAAAAAAAGCCTGTTCATCCCTTCCGCTGTGTTTCAGCACCTGATTTAACACGGTGACAAGAATTCCCACCGCCGCAATTTTAAATAACAGATTTATGGGCATACTCTCTACAGCAAAAGCAGTAACAACACCAAAAGCCCCATCCCTGTGGTACAGGCTGTCACCTTTTGCCTCTCCTTCTTTGTGCTATAATCTTTTTTCAGCATATCCTTGAACTCCTCATAATATACCAAAAATCCCGCATCCTCCCCCGGACTTTCCACCATAAATAAAGAACACAATGCTTGTACAAAAGCCAGTCTTTCCTCCCTCTTGGTAAGGGAGCAGATTCCCTTTTCCTCTGTCAGTTCATTCATAAACAGCGGTAACACCAGAAATTTTTCCTTCTCCTTCAGCTTCTCCAAGACTTTCCTGTAATAGACTCCTAATCTGTCATCACATTGCAGACTCTCTTTGTGCAAAGCCGCCATAACCGGAAGATTTCGCCCGGAGATACTCTGATGCAGCCGCAACAGAGACTGGTCCATCTCCTGCAAAAGTCGACTTCTCTCCTGGGAAGAAAAAAACTGTTGGCACAAAAGTCCTCCACTTCCCAGCACAAAAAGTATCACTCCTATGTATTTGCACACAATGTTTTCCCTTCCCCGTCATAAATAGCGTAACTGCGTTTTCCCTCCTCACCCTTTTTTATCCGGATAATTCTTTGAAAATGCAACTGTCCATATTTTTTCTTTTGTCTGATTATCTCCTGATACTCCCCAAAACTTCCTCCATGCATGGTGGCCACAATACTCACTCCACATTGCATGGCATAGGCCAAAACCTCGCCTTCCTCATCACCGCCAATCTCGTCCACTCCAATCACCTGTGGAGCCATAGTCCGAATGGCCTGCATACATCCTCTTCCCTTTTCCACTCCGGAATATACATCACAATGGACTCCCATATCATTAGTTGGAACCCCCTTTTGACAGGCTGCAATCTCATATCTCTCGTCCACCACAGCCACACTTTTGCACCACTCCTGCATAGAAATCTCTCTGAGCAAGTCCCTTAAAAAAGTGGTTTTTCCTGCTCCCGGCCGTGCCAGAATCAAAGTGTGTAGCACCCTTTCCTCCTGCAAAATATAAGGCAGCACCCAGGCAGCGCATCCTTTTTTTTCTCCCGGAATTCGGATATTCAAAAACATAGGATTCTCCACCCCCCACTGACTCTTTTCCTCTCCCAGCCACTCGCCTGCCACTCCAACACGGATTCCCCCCGGCAAGGTAACAAATCCATCCTTTAACTGTCTGGCATATGCATACTTGGAATAGTCGCACAGATACATCATCATCTCCTGCACCTGCTCTGTATTTACAAAAAGCCCCTCTCTCCAATCCCGGCACAACTGTTTTCCGCTTCTGTGCAGATATCTCCTTTCCCCACCGTACACAAACATCAGCGGTTGTCCCACCCGAACCCGGATTTCTTCCAATCCCCGACTATACCACTCCAGCCTCACCAACATCCTTCTCAGCTCCACCGGAAATATTTTTACCAACTCGTCCTCTCGTCTAATCTCCATACTTCAATATATGTCCCTCTCTCTCTTTTATGCCTGCTTTTTCACCTCACTTTTCCAACATCCGGACTTTACCTTTCTTCCCTCGCGCTCCCTTCTGGCTCCCCCCCAACACTACATCCCGGCCCGGCGGTAATCCTCCCCTACGGTTCCGGACAAGGATTCCTAATTTTATGTCTCTGTCGTTTCGTATCCCTCATTATTTATGTCGGGCTACGGCTCAGACACAAACAAGATACGAAACCACAGAGACTATAAAATTTACGAAATCCTTTTTAAGTCACCGTAGGGGAGGATTACCGCCGGGCCGGGATGTAGTGTTGGGGGGAGCCAGAAGGGAGCGCGAGGAAGTGGAGCGTCCGGATAGCGGGAAAAGGGAGATGAAAAAGAAAGAAAAATAGACAGAAATGGGCATAAAAAAAGAGATGCGAAATATCGCATCTCTTTTGAATCAGTCCTAGTTGTACTTGCGTTTTCTAGCAGCTTCAGACTTTTTCTTACGCTTTACGCTTGGCTTCTCATAGTGCTCTCTCTTGCGGATCTCCTGCTGGATTCCTGCCTTTGCACAGTTTCTCTTGAAACGACGCAATGCGCTATCTAAAGATTCATTCTCTTTAACTGTTACACTTGACATGTCTTACACCTAACCTCCCTCCAGTTGGGTATTGTGCATATTCAACTGATTGGGTAAATATATCATTGCACTGCAAATAATTATAGCACAAAATTTTACCTCGTCAACTGTTTTTTATTATTTAGCCTAACTGCTTCTCCAATTCACCGGCTACAGCACCGATTGCATCCGGGATTCCGGCTGGATTCTTACCACCGGCCTGTGCCATATTCGGGCGACCGCCGCCGCCACCGCCAACAAGTCCGGCAATGGATTTAATCAGGTTTCCTGCGTGTGCTCCAGCTTTCATAGCACCGTCTGTTGCCATTGCAACCAGGTTGACCTTGCCATCATTTGCAGATGCTAACACTACCACGCCTTCACCTAATTTGTTCTTTAAGTCATCTCCCAAATCACGGAGACCGTTCATATCGACGCCGTCAACAGAAGTAGCCAGAAGTTTCACTCCCTTTACCCCTACCACATTGTCCATAACATCACCTAAAGCGCTTTGTGCTGCCTTAGCCTTTAATGACTCATTTTCACTCTGAAGTTCTTTCACCTCAGCCATAAGTTTTTCCAAACGCTCAATCAGGTTTGCCGGTGTGCTCTTTACAATAGCTGCTGCTGACTGAAGTTCTTTTTCCATCTTTGCATAATATTCAAACACATGGTTTCCAGTCAAAGCTTCAATACGACGCGTACCTGCTGCCACACCACTCTCTGAAATAATCTTAAAGGCGATAATCTCAGATGTGTTCTTGACATGAGTACCACCGCAGAACTCCTTGGAGAAATCTCCCATAGATACCACTCGGACTTTTTCTCCGTATTTTTCACCAAAGAGAGCCATAGCCCCGGTCTTCTTTGCCTCATCCACAGACATCACATCGGTCTGTACCGGAATTGCCTCTGCAATCTTTTCATTGACCATATCCTCTACTTTCTGCAATTCCTCCGGTGTCATGGCCGAGAAATGAGAAAAGTCAAATCTGGTACGCTCAGAATCCTGATAAGAGCCTGACTGCTCTACATGGGTCCCCAAAACCTC
>JALELK010000101.1 GCA_022768745.1 Lachnospiraceae bacterium | reverse complement strand
TGTTATATATACATTTTTTTCACTCCAATTCACAAAACGAATCTGTTTTGCTGCACCAGAAAAAGTGTTATCATAGCATATAACATATTTACAGTTTTGTGGAATGACTATTTTCTTATCAAAAGGCATATTTTTATACTTATCGCTCGTATTCATTTGCTTTCCATTTTTACACTTGCCAATCGTATAACGGAATTTTCCTTTGTCTGTAATAACAAGTAGTTTTCGTTTCCGACAAGTATCATTTGAAACACTCAGATAGGTTTTTCCTTTCTTCTTCCAAACTGAACCAATATATAAACGATCCGTTTCTTTTATTTTACTAAATAAAACATTTGAAGATACTTTTGGATAAATATTTCCGTATTTTTTTGCACATCCCAAGCGGATATTATCAAAAAATACATTTTTCATTTCAAAATTATCATATTTGCTTTCTGCATAAATGATATATCCACCACCATTTAATATGCAATCCTGAAATTTAATATTTTCTGCATTGCTAAATTCAAGTTGCAGCATAATACACGCATTCACACCAGCCTTACTGCCTGCCGATGCAACCGGTGGAATCTCAAAACGACAATTTTCATATACTATATTTTTGACATCTATATCTTTCCATCCATAAATCTGTGTTCCATCCGTGTGGACTGCAGCATCCTTTGATTTCATACTGCCAAAATCCGTAAAGAAACAATTTTTTATTATAACATTTTGAAAAGGATTCAATCCATCATTAAAACTCTTTCCAAATTTACATCGGTTAAACGTTGCATCACTTCCATAAAAATTATAGAAAGAACATCTTTCAAATTTAAATGTAATATTAGAGCTTTTTCTGTTTCCTGCGAAATTAGAGAATTTACAATTTTTAAATGTCACTTCTATTTTATGCTCTACTTTATCAGCATGATACAAAACAAGTGGATAATCTGAAAAATCAAGGTTATTCAATACCACCTTCCCTTTTATTTCACTATTTTTATAATAAAAATCCAACACATTTTTTGTACCATTATTTCCATTAATCAACTCAATACTTTTTATTTTATCTCCAATTTTTACCTTATTTAATTTGCCACAAGCTCCCGTATTATATTTATCCGGTATTACCATTTTATCATCTGTCTTTTGTTGAATTTGAACCCCATTCTGACTCACACTTGATGTTTTTGCGTAAATTATACAATTATCCGACAAGTTAACCACCAACAACATACAACAGAGTAAAAATATCTGCATACCAGAATGCGTATTTTTTCCCATATCTATTCTCCTCATCTAATTATAATCCTAATTCGATTTTACCTATAACTAAATATCAATTTCTATTTTGCGCAACAAACAATATAATAAAATAAGAAAAAGCCTTAAATACCAAGAATTCAACTGATATTCAAAGCTTCTTCAAATAAAAATATGCTACTATCACTCTAGTCCCGGCCATTTCTGATCCTTCTCAGACAATGTAAGTGCCGTGCCATCTTCCATCGTATATCCAGCCGCAGAAGGCGTGCCATCGTATGTGCCTTTCACCTGTGGCCACTCGATTCCGATTGCCGGATCATTCCATGCTAAACCGCCCTCATCATTCGGATGCCAGAAGTCATTTACCTTATAACAGAACTCTGCCTCATCGGATAATACCAGAAAACCATGCGCAAATCCTTCCGGAATCAAAAACTGCTTCTTGTTCTCCTCTGTAAGCTCCACTCCATACCATTTACCATATGTCGCAGAGCCCTCTCTTAAATCTACCGCTACGTCGAATACGCTTCCGCGAACAGCACGCACCAGCTTGCACTGTGGGTAATGAATCTGAAAATGCAGTCCGCGCAATACTCCTTTTACGGACATAGACTGGTTATCCTGTACGAATTTTATATCAAAACCGGCCTCCTGCATCTCTCTCGCATTGTATGTTTCCATAAAATATCCGCGCTCATCACCATGTACTGCCGGCGTAATCACACATAATCCTTCAATGCCGCCAACATTCTTTTCTAATGAAATCTGACCCACTTTTTACGCTCCCTTCTGTTAATACCGGACTTTTCCATCTGCAACCGCATGCAAATGCGCTCCATACGGACTCTTTCCATAACGTGCAGCGGACTCCAGTAACTTTTCCCTGTCAATCCATTTGTTAATATAGGCAATCTCTTCCGGTGCAGAGATTGTAACACCCTG
>JALELK010000086.1 GCA_022768745.1 Lachnospiraceae bacterium | reverse complement strand
GGTGTTATCGCCTAAATGATAAGTCGACAACAGTTCCTGCATACGATTTGCCTGATTAGACAATTCTATGCTAGCTGCAGCACACTGCTCACTGGTAGCAGAATTGTTTTGAACCACCTGAGAAACCTGATCAATAGCCTGATTAATCTGCGCAATGGCAGTTGCCTGATAGTTGGATGCCTCAGAGATTCCCTGAATAATCACTTCACTTTCCTCTACAGCCTTTGTGATTTCTGCCAAAGCATCCGCTGTATCCTCTGCTATCTGAGAACCTGCACTAACCTTTTGAATGGAATCTTCAATTAATTCTGCTGTTTCAGATGCTGCTGTAGCACTCTTTGCTGCCAAATTACGAACTTCCTCTGCTACTACTGCGAATCCTTTGCCTGCTTCCCCGGCTCTTGCAGCCTCTACAGCTGCATTCAATGCCAAAATATTTGTCTGGAACGCAATATCATCAATAACCTTGATAATTTTGGAAATGTTTTCAGAAGCATCATTGATATCTTTCATGGCACTTACCATATCATTCATCTGTTCATTACCCTTATGAACATTTACCAAAGCATGCTCCACTAAATCTGCCGCATTGGATGCCTCAGATGCGTTTTCCTTTGTCTTTCCGGCCACATCGCTGATGGAAGCTGTGATTTCCTCAATGGCACTAGCCTGTTCCGTAGATCCCTGTGCCAGTGCTTCAGACGCATCTGCCACCTCTGAAGAGCTAGTAGACACCTGAAATGCCGCATTGCTAATGTGTGAAAGTGTTGATCTGTTTTTGGAAACCATTTCATCCAAAGAATTGCCTAACAAGTCTGATTCTGACTGGGAAACTGCCTCTACACACAAGTTACCCTGGGCAACCTCCTCTGCCACCTCTGCCTGAACTTTGATATTGGCTGCCATAATCTGAAACTCTTCTGTCAGTTCTGCGAACTCATCAGAACCGTATTTTGTAAGTTTCACATCAACATTTCCGTGGGCAATCTCAATGGCTGCCTTTGTCAACTGCTTAAAGTTCTTACTGATATGTCTCATAATATGGATAATCATAGATGTGATTACCGCAATAATAACCACAAGACCAATAAACAATGCAACACTATACTTAAACATTTCCTCTGACGGATCATCCAGTTTTATAATTCTTGACAAAGTCGTATAAGAGTAGACCTGTGTCAGAAAAATCAAAATTTCACATATCACAAATGCACTTATCAATCTGGTTCTAATCTTTAACTTATTCATTTGTCTCTCCCTCCAAATTCTCTTCATTCTTGGTTTTTTCTATCACTTTATAATCGTCGTCTCTCAGCAATCTCTCTGGGTCAAGAATCAGTTTTACATCATCCCCAACCTTACCGATACCGGAAACAAACTTGTTCTTTCCACTGGCATCATTTTTACCTATGGACGGAGAAGGCAAAATGTTTTCATCCTGAATCTCCACAACCTCGGCAATTTTTTCAACAATCAGGCCAACTACATACTCCTCGAATTGAATCACAATGATACAAGTTCGATCCGTGTAGGGAATCGGCTCCTGCTTAAACCTTAATCGCACATCTACCACAGGAATAATCTTGCCTCTTAAATTAATCAATCCCTTTACATAATCTGCACTCTCCGGAATTTCTGTAATCTCCTGGTAGACAATGATTTCATTGACATAGCGTATGTTCACACCGTAGAACTCGTTACCGGACTGAAATGTGACATACTTTCCTTTTTGCGTGTCAAATTCACTCATATTCTCTCTTCCTTTCGTATTTTACTCCACAATTCCTGCCGCATCAATAATAAGTGCGATACTTCCGTCACCTAATTGCGTACAACCGGATAATCCCTTTACTTTCTTTATGTAATCCGGGATTGGTTTCACAACGATTTCCTGCTTTCCTATCAACCTGTCTACAAATAGACAAATTTCCTTCTTTTCAGCCTCCACAACAACCATCATACCATCTTCCACATCGGTTTTGTAATTTTTCAGGTCATAGAAATCTCCAAGCCGAAGCACCGGGAAACATTCTCCTCGAATCATAACGGATTCCGTACCATCCGGTTCATGAATCATCATCTTTTCATTGACGTGAACAAACTCTCGAACGGCACCTGTTTCCATAACAAAAGAAGTATTTCCTGTCTCCATAACAATACCATCAATAATAGCAAGGGTCAGCGGAATCTTTAAAGTCATTGTACTGCCCTGTCCGGGAACACTATCAATTTCAAGAGAGCCTCCAACTTTTTGAATGTTGGAAACCACCACATCCATACCAACGCCACGTCCTGAAAACTCGGTGACCTTTTTGTTTGTGGAAAATCCGGGAAGGGTAATGAACTGATATACCTCTTTGTCTGTGTAGGCACTCTCCGGCTTTCCCGGTTCCAACAATCCCTGTTGGCGCGCTTTGGCCATAATTTGTTCCCTGTTCAGTCCCTGTCCATTATCCGCAACACTGATAAATACCTTTCCTGATTCCGTCTTTGCAGTCAATGTCACTTTTGCTTTTTCTGTTTTACCTGCCGCTATTCTTTCTTCCTGCGTCTCAATTCCATGATCCATAGAATTTCGAACCAGATGCATCAATGGGTCAGAGATATGCTCAATAATATTTTTATCAACTTCCGTTGTATCTCCCACCATCTCAAATCCAACATCTTTTCCCAGTTTTCTGGACATCTCAAAGACAATTCTGTTCATCTTTTGGAAGGTGTTGGTCAATGGTACCATTCGCATACTCATAATAACGTTCTGCAAATCGGTGGATATCTTTTTCATCTGCCCGGCTGACTTGTTAAAGTTGTCCAAGTTTAATCCAGGCACTTTCAGGTCTGGATTTTGAAGTACTACAGACTGGGAGATAACCAATTCTCCTATTAAATCCATCAACTGATCCATCTTTGCAATGTCAACGCTGATGAAGGAGGCCTTATCTGCCTTTTTTGGTCTGTCCTTGGCCAGATTTTTACCCTTTCCGGGTTCCTTGGTTGCCACAACGAAATC
This sequence comes from Lachnospiraceae bacterium, assembly GCA_022768745.1. GTDB lineage: Bacteria > Bacillota > Clostridia > Lachnospirales > Lachnospiraceae > Pararoseburia. The sequence continues at coordinate 11,813 of JALELK010000086.1, read as the reverse complement.
ACCGGGAGCAATTTTCTTTTTCGGCTCCTTTTCAGCCTTCTGTTTTTCATCCGCCTTCTTTTCAATGTCCTCAACGCTGGACTCCAAATCAATGACAATCTCTGAGCCTTCTGACTCAAAGCCCATCTGAAATTCTTTGGAGGTGCATTGATATACATCAACCTGCAGCAAGTCATATCCCGGCTGAACAATCTCCCGGATATCCTTCTCCTCTCCGTTGGTGCGAAGAAGAATTTTAAATCCATCCCGGAGTATCACCTCTGAGCTGTCCGGATTTGTCAGAATATCATCCGGGGTATATAAAATTTCCTCAGCTATCTTTTTTAAGGCAAACACAGTCTTATACGCATGCATACTTGCCATCTGTATATCCGGATTATAGGTAAGATAAATTTTAAAATAGTTACTTCCGCCTCCGGTTTCCGGTGCAATATAAAACTGTTTGGGGCCATCATCCACCGGTGGCTTCGTCTCCTTTTTTGCCTTTTCCGGAGACTCTCCTTTTATCTCGCTTAAGAATGTATCCAATTCTGCCAAAATCTGGCTTCCGTCACCATCTGCCTCCCCACCGTCTGAAAGTTTTTCCATCTCGCCGGAGATAAAATCCGCCACATCCAAAACATGGGCAACCAGTTCCACATGTGGTACATTGTCCGGATGTGACTCCCGCAAGAAATAGAATACATCTTCCAATTTATGAGCGACCTTGGTGATTTCATCGAACATCATAATTCCCGAAGAACCTTTTATGGTGTGCATAGTTCGGAAAATTTCATTGATACTCTCTTCGTCAAAGCCATCCGCATCCTTTTGTTCCATCACCATATTTTGGAGATTTTCCAAAAGCTGTTGATTTTCAAACAGATAAACACTCAGCATGTCCCCAGTGTTAAAATCTTCTGCCATGAAAAGCTCCTTTCTATATCAATCCAAGTTTTGATAACGCCTGTTCAAATTTTTCCTGATTAATAGGTTTTCCGGAATAAACACTACAACCTAAATCAAAGGCCATCTTGACATTTTCCTGTTCGTTTAAAGCTGTGGTCATAATCACTTTCACCTGCTCCTCCTCCGGAATCTCATGGTCTTTTTCCAGATTGCGAATACTCATCAATGCCTGATATCCATCCATAGCCGGCATCATAATATCCAGACAAACCAAATCATATGGCTCCTCATCCTCTAAAGCCATCAAAAAGGCATCCACCGCCTCCATACCGTCTACTGCCACATCACAGTCGCCATACTTAGACAAAAATGACGCCATAAATTTTCTTGTTGCGTAATCGTCTTCCGCCAGTAAAATTTTCATATCCTTTTCTTCCTTTCTTCCTATGGTCTCCTGTTCATAATCGAATATACCCTGCCGGCTATATTCGGTAACTTTTCCTGATACTCCACTGCACCACATTCATATGCTACCTTGGGCATTCCATACACAACACAGGTACTCTCGTCCTGACCGATGGTTCTCGCCCCTGCATTTCTCATTGCCAACAAACCTTTCGCTCCATCCCCTCCCATTCCGGTGAGGATAATACCCATAGCATTTTTTCCTGCCGCCTTTGCCACAGAGTGAAACAACACATCCACCGACGGACAATGTCCATTGACTTTTGGCGCTTTTCTCAACAATATTTTATACTCTCCATCTCGGTACACAACCTGCATCTGTTGTTCTCCACCGGGAGCCAACAGCGCCAGTCCGGGTCTGACCACATCCCCGTTTTTCGCCTCTCTGACTTCCAGCTCACATCGGTCATTCAAACGATTGGCATACAATTCTGTAAATCCTGCCGGCATATGTTGTACAATGACAATTCCGGGCAAATCCGAATGTAAGTCCTTTAACAATTCTGCCGTAGCTTCTGTCCCTCCTGTGGATGCACCGATTGCAAGCAGGTTGCATTTTCTACCGGGAGTGGCATACATCTGAATGGCTGACGCTTCCGCCTTTGCATTTCTGCGTAACTTCGCCACTGAGGCAATCTTTATTTTTACCGGAAGTTCTGTGGTAATAAACTCCTCGATATCTTTTCTATTTCCCGAAGAGGGCTTTGCTACAAATTCAACTGCTCCCGCATTCATAGCATCAAAGACCCGGTCACTCAGGGAGCTAATCATAACAACCGGAAGGGGATATTGGGGCATCAACTTTCTCAAAAATTCAATGCCATCCATTCGGGGCAACTCTATATCCAACGTCATCACATCCGGTTGATGCTTTATAATCATATCTCTGGCTTCAAAGGGATCTCTGGCTGCAGCCACAACTTCAATTCCTTCATCTTCATTTAATTTTCTTACCAGAAGTTCCCTGAAGAGCATGGAATCTTCAACAACTAATACTTTTATCTTCCTCAAGATACATTACCTCCTACTTACGAAAAATCGAGGGTTGTATCATATGAAATGGTACGTCGGTACGATCTATCGTTTCTGTCCTTCCTATAAACAAGTACCCACCAGGCTCAAGGCTGTCATATACCTTTCGGATTAATTGCTGCTTTGTCTTCTGATCAAAATAAATCATCACATTGCGCAAGAAAATCACATGAAACTTTCTTCTGAACAAAAATGGGTCCATTAAATTAAATTTACGAAATATTATCTCGTCTTTTATCTCTTTGGTGACCTGATATTTATCACTGTTAATTACTTTTTTAAAATAACGACGTTTCCACTGGGGGGGAACAGACGCTAACTGTTCTTCCGAATATTCTCCCTTAATGGCCTGCGCTAAAATCTGTGTAGAAACATCCGTGGCCAGAATCTGTGTGTCCCAATTACAATGATCCAGTCCAAAGAAATCTTTAATCAGCATAGCCAGCATATAGGGTTCCTCACCACTGGATGCGGCTGCACACCAAATCCCTAAATCCTTTGAGCGGGCTTCTTTTCTCTGTAATTCCGGTAAAACCACCTGCCGTAAGAATTCCATATGCTCAAACTCTCTCATAAAATATGTATGATTCGTGGTGAGCAAATCCACCAGCTTTTTTTCTAATTGACCGGTGGCATCTGTCTCCATGGCATTCATATAGTCTGTAAAACTCTTCCACCCTCCGGTAATCACATAGTTTTCCAGACGTCCCGTCATTATTTCTTTCTTCCTTGCCATATCTATGCCATATTTTTGTTTCACAAAACGATAAATACGCGCAAACTCCTCATCTGTCATTTTCATATCTGCAATCGCTTTCTTTATCTCAACTGTCGTTTTATCTTAAACAAAATATCTAAAATCTCCGGGTTAAATTTGATTCCGGAGTCCGCTTTCATAATCTCTAATGCCTGTTCCTGGGAATAGGCTTCACGATAGGTACGTTCCTCTGTCAAGGCACAATAGGCACTGGCAATACCGATAATCTGGGCTGATAAGGGAATTTCATTGCCCTTTATCCCACAAGGATATCCGGAGCCGTCCCAATTCTCATGGTGATACTTTGCAATATCACAGGACATCTCTATGAAAGAATTCTTTTGCACTCCATCATCGATATCTCTTAAAATCCGTGCTCCCACCAGAGTATGTTTTTTCATCGTCTGGGTTTCCTCTTCGGTAAGAGAATCCTTTTTCTGTAAAATCTCGGTGGGAATCGCAACATTTCCTATGTCGCAAATCGGTGCCGCAATTTCAATGGTATCCACGTACTGATCCGATATTATCTTGCCATAATCTACTGTCAACTGCATTGCCTCAGTCAGCACTCTGCAGTTTTTGCTGATACGCTCCATATGTTTTGCATCATAGGCTGCATTTTCTCTGGCAACACGAAGCAACGCATACAGCACATTTTTCTTTCCCTTTTCCACTCTGCGCAACTGATCTGAAATGGAAATCTGTAATCTTTTGTTTAATTCCTGCATCTCTCTGGTGGTGTCGTACAGTTTAAGGTGCAAGGAAATTCTGGCCTTAACTACTTCCGGCACAAAAGGTTTGGTTACGTAATCCGCTCCGCCCAGTTCAAAACCTTTAGCAATATCCTTTGGATTGTCATAGGCAGAAATAAAAATAATAGGAATATCCCTGGTATTGACATTCTGTTTCAATGCCTCACAGGTCTGATATCCGTCCATAACAGGCATCGCTACATCCAAAAGAATCAACCGGAGTTCAAACCGTTCCACTACCTTTAACGCCTGTTGACCGTTCTCCGCTAATACAGGTTGATATCCCATCTGTTGAATAATATCTCTCAGTGCAAAACGATTTGCCTCCACGTCATCCACCACAAGAATCTTTTGTGTATCCATCGTGCCCATTATTGTACTCCTCTATCTTCCAATAAATCTCTCAAAGTTTTCACAGTCAAAGCCGTCTTATCATAGTCTTCTTTCTGAACTGCCATCTTGACGCGAAGAGCATTATTTTTGATCTCTTTTGGTGCTTCTTCTGTCAAACCCCTCATAACATTGGCAAAGGTCTCTGCCTTTTCCCAGTTTTCCATTTCCACTGACAAAATCAATTTATTTAAATTTCGCTCTAATTCGGAGATATTTTCCTCCGTTCCAAAGGTTCGCAGTGCTTCCAACTTTCCATCTGCAGAAAAATCAGAAAACTTCGGCTGAAATTTCCTATGCTCTGCCTTGGGCGAAGCAGAAGCGTCTTTTGTCTGATTCACCTTTTCTTCCGGCACATCCACCCAGATGTTAAAGGAAAACATAGAACCCTTGCCCTCTTCGCTCTCTAAATGAATGGTGCCATCCATCAGAGATACCAACTGCTTACAGATATTAAGTCCCAAACCTGTGCCCCCAAACCTCCGGGAGATGGATGCATCCACTTGGGAAAAACTCTGAAAAAGTTTGTCCTGATTCTCCTTTTTTATACCGATTCCGGTATCAATCACTAAAAAGAATAATTCGATTCTGCCGGATAGCTGTGCTGCTTTTACAATTTCCACAGCAATCCTTCCCATGGAAGTAAACTTACAAGCATTAGATAACAGATTGTTTAAAATCTGTTTGATTCGTAATTCATCCCCGATAATTCTCCTGGGTATATCCGGTGCCACACTAATACTAAACTCCAGTCCCTTTTCCGTAATCTTCGGTCTGTGGATAGATTCCACATAATCTACCATATCGTAGAAATCAAATTCTCTGTTTTCTATGGTAAACTTTCCGGCCTCCAGTTTGGAAAAATCCAGAATGTTGTTGATTATGGCGTTCATATCGCCGCATCCCCGTTCTACCAGGGATAAGACTTTCTTTTTATCCGGGTCATCTTCAATATCTTTTAGTTCTAATATATTTCCAAGGATGCCATTTACCGGTGTACGAAGCTCATGGGTGATATTTGCAACAAATTCCGATTTTACTTTTGCCGCTTCCTCCGCTTCTTTTTGCACCTGTTCGATTTTTCGCTGTAGGTAAGCCCCCTCCGTCAAATCCGATGCAATACAGATATAACCGTCATCCTCAAGTTCTAAAAACTTTGTCTCCGCATGAAAACAGGTACGGTTTGAGCGATATGCATCCACTTCGTAGGATGTACCGATACTCTCCTCAATCCGCTCCGCCACATCTGCCATGTCCAAAAAAATCCCGGGGAAAATCTCCGCAATATTGTGGCCACTAAGTCCCTCTCTATACTCCAACACTTTATCCGCAGATTGGTTGGCAAAAAATATTGTTCCATCCTGGCTAAAGAAAATCACCAGTTCGTCGATGGATTCCAAGGCACGTTGCATTACGTCTTCCTGTCTCATACTCCGTTCCCCCAAAAGTTCCCAAATACCCTTTAATTATAGTAAAATTCGCCATTATTCGCAAGAATATTATTTCTGTCTCTTAGCTGCCAATTCCAGCTTGATTTTATCCCATTCCTCTCCATCTAATTTGTACCATTTCCCGATACAAATGGCGCAGATGTATAAAAGAATCACCGGTACAAACAACCAGGAAAAACGAATACCGAATTTTGCCAATTCTGACTGCTGGGCAATTGGTATTTTTGAGTCATAGCCAAACCACAGCAACATAATCGGGAACAATGCATTGGCAAAACTGATTGCCGGTTTACAGATAAAACTGTTAACTCCCGCATACATTCCCTCTCGCCGCAATCCGCTTACATGCTCATCATAGTCAATCACATCTCCATTCATCAACTGCACTTCATACATTCCTCCGGCAAATCCAATACCTGCACAGAAGAAACCGATAATTCCCGCCGGTAAAAACTGTCCCAGAAGAAGCATTGCCAACAAGCCACTGCCGAATAACAGACACATGACAACAATACTCTTCTTCACGCCCCATTTTGCCCCCTGCTTTGTCCAGAGCACCATTCCTGAAACAATTCCGATAAACATAGCAATATAACAGAAAATAAAATTAATATGAGCTGCCTCGAAATAATAACTCAAACCAATCATAAGAGCTGTCTGTATGTAGGTCACTGAAAATGAAATAATCTCGAAAACCAAAAAGTTTTTATTTTTAAAACAGGTAACCAGAGACTGCACAAAGGGATACTGCTCCTCTGCCGCGGATTTTACCTTTTCTTTATAAAAAAATGTGCTGAAAAACACAATCACTCCGGCTAAGATGCCTATGACTGTCATAACAACCTGAAAACGAAGCAATGACTGCCGTAAAATATTTTCTAACTGCGCCAGCAAAACCAAAGGCACTGCCACAGACACCAGACCGAAAATCACCTTTACAAATAGGATTTTACCCCGGGCTTCATTGGTAACTGCCATCTCATAGGGCATTACGTACAAAGATGTAGCTATGGCCGTATAAAGCATATCAAAGAAAAATAAAGATATCAGCATCTGTGCAAACATCTGTGCATTAGAACCGGTAGAAAACCACTGTACCCAGGACAAAACAAACACGCCGGCAATCAGTATGGCACCATAACGAATATAGGGAATTCTCCGCCCTAATTTCGATTTGGTTCTATCAGAAATGTAACCGAACAATGGGTCATTTACTGCATTCCAAATTCCAAACAATAACCAGCAGGTTGCACTCCACTTTGCATCCATTCCGAAATAATTTACGAAGAAGAAGGTGAGCCCTCCTCCTGTCATAATATTGCACAAAGTAGCAATCATACAATCGGCTCCCCCGAGCCACAGGCGGCTCCCCAACGGGACGTATTCTCCCTCTATCACCTTTTCTTTTTCCAATACATTTTCCTCTCTCATTTTTACCTCCTCTATTATCTGATTTCTTCTATGTAGTGGATGGAATCATTTTCATTCAATCCATTAATGAAATCTGCATGACTACACCTTTTATTCAGGTTAATCACAATAATCAAGACAGCATCCTTCCCCTGCAGAGACTGTCTCTTCTGCTTTTCAATGGAAGTCACGGTATAACCGTTCTTTTCAACATAGTCATACACCGTGGCAATTCCATCCTCCCTGTCCACTTCCAGATAAAGTTTAATCTTGGTATTGTGCTCATCCACATAGTGACTAAGTGATGTCATCACCGTCATAACCACTGCAATAAATGCAAATGCCACCAAACTTCCCACAATATATCCGGAACCAATAGCGATTCCAAGACAGGCTGTAGTCCACAAACTGGCCGCTGTGGTTAATCCCTTGACGTAATTCTTTCCGGTAACAATGATGGTTCCCACCCCAAGGAAACCGATTCCGCTAATTACCTGTGCTGCCAATCTGGCCGGATCTCCCGTATTATATACGGAAACCAAATATTCATCTGTAATCATAGCAATAGATGCACCTAAGCACACCAGTGCAAAGGTCCTAAGTCCTGCCGGCTGTCCGTGAGCACCTCTCTCGATTCCAATCATTCCCCCGAGAATCGTGGCCAATGTAAGCCTCACGCACACCGAAACTGTGTTAAATTCCTGTAAGTACTGTATCACTTCCATACCCTCCCCCTATTTTGTAATATACCTTCTAAAATATACACTATATATTGTGCATATGTCAAAAAAGCCTAAAAACACCAAATGTGTTTTCAGGCTTTATGTCCGCCAATCTGACTGTTCCTGCTTCGGGCAGTTGCCCCCTCTTGATAACTGGTTCCTCTCAAGACTGCATTTTTTCCGTATCTTTTTTTTATGTCTAAAACTGCCTGCTGTAACTTTTTCTCCTTTTCTTCATCCACTGTCTTTTTTTCGGAAGAACTCAGTCCCATCCCAAAGTTTCCAAAAAGGCTCATCTGTTCATAAGTCTCCTGTTCCTTTTGTGATTCTGCCTCCACCACCCGGTTTGCCACCACTGTAATTCGACGTATCAAAAGTTTCTCATCGATAATCCTGTCATACAAATCTAAGGCAGCTTTCATCAGTACGCCGGCCACTGATGTTTTTCGTTCTAAATTTATCGTCCCATGGGCATGTTTTGGAATTTTTCTCCCATAGCGGTCTGTCACCACTTCCCCTTTATAGGCTGCATTTCGCTTTGCATCTGTGAGGTTTTCCACATCATATCCAATGGTCAATACAATCTGGTCTGTCACCACACCCTTGTCCATCAAATCAATCGCCAGCGCATCCGTCATCTCCTGCACAATCACTCGCGCTTTATCCGCAGTATAGGGACAGGTCAACACCTGACCGGAACTGATACTGTTTGTCTGGGGCTTGTATGCCTTAATATACTCTATGGTGCAAGGCTCCCACCCCCATGCATGGTCAATTAAAAGTTCTGCATTTACACCAAACAGACGATACAGCAAGTCTTCATTATAAAAATCCTGTATCCCACCTACCGAGCATCGGGCCACATCCCCCATAGTATACATACCGTTTTCTGCCAACTTTTTACTGACACCTTTTCCAACCCGCCAAAAATCACTGATGGGTCTGTGGTTCCACAGCAATCTCCGATAGGACATCTCGTCCAATTCTGCTATTCTGGCTCCGTGAGTTTCCGGTTCCATATGCTTCGCCATAATATCCATAGCAATCTTAGCCAGATATAGATTCGTCCCCACACCTGCAGTAGCTGTAATCCCGGTTTCCTGAAATACAGTCTCCATCATCTTGCTGGCCAGCTCTCTGGCTGACATATGGTAAATATTTAGGTAAGAAGTCACATCAATAAATACCTCATCCACAGAGTACACATGGATATCCTCCGGCGCTACATACCTCAAATAAATATCGTAAATCTTTGTGCTGCAGGACATATAAAGTGCCATCCTGGGAGGTGCGGCAATATACGTCAATTCCAGCCCGGTATTCGCCTCCAACTCGGATGCTGTATAAGATTTCCCGGAAAAATCTTTGCCACCATTTTTCACTCTACGCTGGACATTAACCTCCTCAACCCTCTTAACCACCTCAAAAAGTCGGGCTCTACCGGGAATACCAAAGGCTTTTAGTGAAGGTGATACTGCCAAGCAAATGGTCTTGGTGGTACGACTCTCATCTGCCACCACCAGATTGGTCTGCATAGGGTCAAGTCCCCGCTCCCTGCACTCTACTGATGCATAAAAAGATTTCAAATCGATTGCAATATACCTTTTTTGGCTCATATCACACCTCATCAATCCTCTCCACATCCCGGTATTCCATCCGTTCTCTGGCAATTTCCGCTGTCTCCTCCACCTGTTTGTCATGACCGGTCAACGCGGCAAAGGGAGCAAACTGTGCCGCCCGCTCTGTCATGGTCATATGTCTCCTTGTCGCAGATACATGATGGGGCATATCAATAATATCATCATACTTGTGCTGTTCGTCCATCTGTCCTCTATCCTCCTGTTTTATGATACCAAACATTTGTTCTGTTTTCAAGATTTATTCTTCCTATTCTTTCCCTTTTGTATTATTATAAATTTAGAAATAATTTTTAAGGAGAAGTATTGTTATGGGAAACATTTTTTACTTTGGTTGGGAAGAACAATATCTGGTGTGGTTACAGCACCTTGGGGGAAATGGTGCTCTCCACTCTGTTTTATTATTCTTCAATAATCTTTTTTCTTTTCTTGGTGAAGAAACCATCTGTGTTGCTATCATGGGACTTGTGTACTGGGGTATCAACAAGGAAAAGGGACGTCGTATCGGCATTGTGGTTATCACTGCAAACATCTGCAATGGTATGATTAAAAATATTTTCTGCCGCCTGCGACCTTATCAGACACTGGATGATATTGAGTTGCTCCGGGATGTAGATGGATATTCTTTTCCATCCGGACACTCTGCCAATTCTGCAGCCTTATATCCTACCACGGCCTACGAGTTCAAAGATAAAAAGTGGCTAAAATACTTTGCCATTTGTATTCCTCTCTTGGTAGCCGTATCCAGAAACTTTCTCGGTGCCCACTGGCCTACCGATGTGATTGTGGGATTGCTTCAGGGGCTTTTGATTTTTATAATCGTAGAATTTTTATCTGCCAAATTTAACAACATCTATCTGGTGTACGGAGTGATTTTAGTGGCTGGATTTTTCGGTATGTTCTATTGTAAAACATCTGACTACTTCAACTCCTACGGTATGCTTATCGGTGCCTGCCTCGGCACCTTATTTGAGGAAAAAGTGGTAAACTTTGAAAACACCACCAAAGTTCCTCTGGTCATCCTTCGTACCATCGGCGGAGCTGTGGCTTATCTGCTTTGCAACACTGCGCTGAAAGCAGTTCTTGGAGGTCTCTTTGAGCAGGATACCACCGGATACTTTTTGATGCGCACCCTTCGCTATGCCATTCTTCTGTTTCTGTTGATTGGTGTATATCCAATGCTCTTTAAAATCGAAAAGAAATTCAAAAAAGCATAAGTTTGCTGAATACATAAGTTAATACAAAAGAAGGCATCATTTCCAACATAAGAAATGATACCTTCTTTTTATCTGACGTAAAAATACTCAACTAGCTGTCTGGCTAACTCCAGTGGATACAACTGCACCATACTGGAGTCAATACAATCTCCGATGGTCAATTTAAATGTAACCTTTACCATGTCCTTCTCAGGAGATGCAAAGAGTTTTTCAAATATCTTGATACTATCCACATCAATATGTTCTGTCTTTGGCGGTGATATATCAATACTGCGATTCAGCAATTTTGCCAATGCGGTAGCCGCCGAACCCATCATCTGATTCATGGCCTCTGAAACTGCAGACAGATGTAATTCCGTCATATCTCCAACCACAGTATTTCCGTCTCCGCCCATCATCATATCGGTAATCCGCATCACATCCTCCTCTTTTAAAAGGAGAATATTGCTTCCCTCTAATCCTTTAATATAATTGATGTGAACTAAGATACAGGTGTGATCATAATCATCCAGCGCCTCACTCCGTCGAATCACCTCAACCTGAGGTGTGGTAATCTCCACCCTGCGATTCATCAAAAGTGCACTAAGCGCTGTGGCAGATGAACCCATACTGATGTTTGACATCTCCCCTAAGGCATCCCTCTGCTCTAAATCCAAGCCAACATTTTCCATAGCGTCCCCTCCATTATTTTCTCCCATAACGTGCTACTCAGACTGTACCTGGTTTAAAAGTGGACCTGACGCAACCGTATCCGAACCCTATATTTACACAAGGTCTTGTACTATTTACATTTCCTATATGCGCCTAATCCAAAATCTATTTTACATTCTAATATATGTTAACAAATTGTTCAACACCTCCCTTTAAGGGAATTAAGCAGTATCTAAGCTTTCGCTAAGATGCTACTTATCCTATTTGATAAACACTTCATCTAATCTTCAAATTTTATTTTTGAATATTCTTGTGCGATGAAATCGCACTTCCGGAAATCTGGAAATCAGATGTCCGGGAAGTGGAAATCATCTTATGCGAGTTTACTCGCGTAATGTTTTGTCTAATCCATAGACCTCACGCATTGAGATGTCATGCTCG
>JALELK010000072.1 GCA_022768745.1 Lachnospiraceae bacterium | reverse complement strand
ATGGCGCTTAAATCTATGGGCATTGACTTCTCAATGGCACATAGAAAGCAGATTGCGGCCGCCAATAACATTGGTGGATATACCGGTACATATACCCAGAACGTGACAATGCTTACACTGTTAAAGCAGGGAAGACTTGTGGCTGCGTAAAGAAATAGAGGGCTTCGGTAGTTTGCAAAACTATTCAGAAAACCAATTTGAATTATTTTATGAAAATTTGTCACGAAATTTGTCACAAAGAATAAAGAGTGCTGATTTTACGCGGATTATAGTTCAAATGTACACGGGTTCGATTCCCGTCGCTAGCTTTAATTAAAAGATGCCGGAATATCAACGAAAGCCTATTACTTTCAAGGTATTCCGGCATTTTTTGCTTGAATGGGATTAAAGGAATTTTCCATAAAATGTTCATAAAGTAAGGGTTTCTATTTGATTTTGAATGTGCTAAAATGAGGACACATAAAGAGGCTTAGATGTCAGTAGATAAAGGACGAGCTTAAGGAGTACAAATGAGGATATCCATTGTTTCGGGAGATGGGACAATTACATATTCAGAGGACATAAATCAGGTGCAGACCTCCACTGAGGATTTTTCCAGTACCTTGGATACTGCCACCCAGAATTTAACCAATTCCACCGCTGCTCAGTCTGTTGGGAATCAGCCTCAGGTGGCGGGTGCCACGGGACAAGTTCAGAATGGAAGTGGACAGCGCACTTTAGAGGATATCTTTCAGGAGGCGGCGAGTACCTACAATGTGGATGTGAATCTGTTAAAGGCGATTGCCAAGCAGGAGTCTAATTTTAGGACAGATGCCACCAGTTCCAGTGGGGCACAGGGGATTATGCAATTGATGCCTGCCACAGCGCAGGGGCTTGGTGTGGAGGATGCTTACGACCCGTATCAGAATATTATGGGTGGAGCAAAATTGATCAGTAAGCTTTTAAATCAATATAATGGAGATGTATCTCTGGCTTTGGCCGCATATAATGCAGGAAGTGGTAATGTGGCTAAGTATGGCGGGATTCCACCTTTTCAGGAGACACAAAACTATGTGGTAAAAGTGCAGGAATATTACGCTCAGGGCGTAGATGTGCCGGATGAGACCGTGTCCGTGGCTATGACAAAGCAGCAGAGTGCAAATGAATTGCTTAGTCTGCTCTCGGAATTTCCTAATCACTCCAGTTATTCACTTTTTGTAAGTCAGATGCAGGCACTGCAGAATCAGCAGAGTAGTGGAGAAAACACGGAGGAGCAGGGGAGTACAGATAGCCAGATTGCATATCGGCAGCTTTTACAAAACGCAAATCAGGCGATTTTGAATACCATATCAAATATGGAATAATTTATAATATAGGTAGAAAGAAGGTGAGCGAATGCAGTTTCGCAAAATTAGTGATACAAAGATACATTGCGTGATTTCCCAAGAGGAAATGTGGGAAAAAGGAATAGAAATTGATGATTTTTTGGATCATCGTGAAAAAACAGAGGAGTTTCTGCGGGAGATTTTGGCGGAGGCAAAGTATGAGCTCGACCTGAAAGACATGGGACATTTCTTTAGTGTGCAGATGTCGATTATGCCGGAGGGGGATGTATCTCTGGTGATTTCCGGTGAAAAGTCCAACGACGTTGAGGGAGCCTTGGCTGAATTTGGAAAAAAACTTCAGGATTTCAAGGAAATTATGAGTGAAGCCAAAAAGCAACTCGAGCAAAAACAGCAGGAAGAACAGCCGGAGACGAAGGAGCCTACAGAGGAGCAACCGGCGCAGGATAAAGCTCAGGACAATATGCAGGATGTTTTACAGATCCCTATCTGGGTAAAGGTTTCGTCAATGGATGAATGCATTCGTCTGTCCCAGATGCTGGTGGCAAAACTTCCCTTGGAGAGTGCCATCTATAAATATCAGGATTCTTACTTCTGGCGATTGGTATTTTTACAGGAGGAGCATCAAGTGGCCGGAACGATTCTGGTGGTTTCTGAATTCGCTCAGGAAGTCTTTACTGACGATCAGGGCGGTGGTGTGATTACAGAACACGGCAAGTGCATCATTGCAAAGGAAGCTGTGGAGACACTCTCAGCACTGTAAATACATAATAAAACGGCTACGTTTCTTTCCAAGCGAGAGCATGTCTGCAATGAAAAATGCAAACTTATAGTGGCTTATGATATAAGTATCCGATGAATAAAGGAAACGACAGTGCATTTTGCACAATCTGACCTTGGTTTTTTGGATACTTTTTTTATTGACGCGTTGTTATCATATATGATAACATTAGAGCAGTTGGTGGTGTGTTATGAAAAAGAGATACGAGGACGGGGTTGTTCCGCAGAGCAGCCGGGATGTTCGTATGGATATGGCGAAGCAGATGCGTGAGGCTAGATTGGGGATGAACCTCACACAGCAGGTGGTTGCTGAGCGGGCCGGCACAAAGAAGTCTAATATCTCCCGTATGGAGAGTGGGAAATACAATCCCACACTGGATTTTTTGGTGAAGGTGGCAGAGAGCATGGACAAGCAGATATCCATACACATTGATTAAATACGATAGGGATTTATAAATTACTTTTTAGGAGAGAGCTATGAAAAAGGCACCGAAGTTGGACAAGCATGTGGACAAAGATGTTGTTTTGTGCAGTACCACAAATCATCGTGTGAGCAATCGTACCACACAGGTTTTGCTGGACGATGAGATTCCTTTTACAAAGAATTGGAAGCGTGTTCCTTTTAGAAGACGACAGGAATACCGGGGGGCTCCCGAGGTTTGCGTTTTTTCTATTAACCGAAATTTATACTGCAAAGCCAGAAGGAGCATTGAGCAGTTGGGACGGACGGATAGAGAGCGCCTGTTACTTAACGTTATTTAACCTTTATTTTTGGTGTGTGTTGAAGATCCGGGATTGGTTTCTCCCGGGTCTTCTTTGATAGAAAGGAAAGATATGATTCCAAAAGAGTTTGGCGAGAGAATGAAAAAAATGCTTCCCCAAGAGGAGTATGAAGCATTTATACAAAGTTACGACAAAGAGCGGTACCAGAGCCTGCGGTTTAATCCTCTAAAGGGAGAGCGGGAGAACTTTTTACAGAAGACCCCCTTTCATTTACAGCCGGTTCCCTGGGAGGAAAACGGATTTTATTATGAAAAGGAGGATTTCCCCGGGAAGCATCCTTACCATGAGGCAGGGGTGTACTACATTCAGGAGCCCAGTGCCATGGCTCCGGCAGCTTATCTGGAGGCTGAGCCGGGAGAACGGGTGCTGGATTTGTGCGGAGCACCTGGCGGAAAAAGCACGCAGATTGCAGCCTCTATGCAGGGCAGAGGACTATTGGTATCCAATGAAATTCATCCTGCCAGAGCAAAAATTTTATCTGAAAATATGGAGCGGATGGGAATAAAAAATGCTCTGGTGGTAAATGAGACGCCTCAGAATCTGAGAAAGTTTTTTGGGTGTTTTTTTCACCGCATTATGGTGGATGCACCCTGTTCCGGTGAAGGACTGTTTCGCAAGCAGGAGGATGCTTATCAGGAGTGGTCTTTGGACAATGTGAAAATGTGCGGGGAACGTCAGGATGAGATTTTAGAGGAAGCCTATCAGATGTTACTTCCGGGAGGCAGGATGGTATATTCCACCTGCACCTTTGCACCGGATGAAAATGAGGGCAGTATCAGTCGCCTGATTTATAATCATCCGGATATGTCCTTGGTTGAGGTGAAGAAATATCCCGGAATGGGAGACGGAAATGCCAGCTGGTTTGATGACTTTGCCACCCATGATAAGGGAGAAAATCCGGTGGAGGGGATTGAGAGAACCATCCGTCTTTGGCCACACAAATTACATGGAGAAGGACATTTTGTAGCAGTACTTGAAAAGCAATCTTCAGAAGATGAGACAGCCAGAGAATTAAAGCCGGAAAAAACTGTATCCTTCAAGGAATTAAAAGAATTACAGGCTTTTGCAAAGGAGACTTTAACGGATACAAAGACTTTGGAAAAGGAAAGATTTTTACTGTTTGGAGAGCAGGTGTACCTTGCACCGGAGGAATTACCCCGGTTAAAAGGACTTAAAGTTTTACGGCCGGGATTGCATTTGGGGACTCTAAAGAAAAACCGTTTTGAACCTTCTCACGCCTGGGCACTTGCCCTGAGGCCGGAACAGGTAAAGAATTGTTGGGATTTGTCCTGGAATTCTCAGGAGATTGGGGATTATTTAAAGGGGCAGACTATAAATGCTGCCGGAGAAAAAGGTTGGTACCTAATCTGTGTGGATGGATATAGTGTCGGATGGGGAAAATTAGTGGGTACAACCATGAAAAACCATTATCCTAAGGGGCTTAGAAAGTAGCTTAGGATTTGCGAACCCGTTCATAGGCGATGCATATAAGTTCTCTGACATAATAGGTGGGAAACAGCCACCAGGCGGTTTTGGCAGGGATGCCGCAGGCATGATACCCTTGCTTTCTTGCGATTTTTAAAGCTCGGTACAGATGGAATTCGTTAGTGACAATGGCCAGAGTCTGAGGCAGATGATTGTCTTTGATGATTTCCATAGAAAAGGCGATATTTTGTCTGGTGTTTACAGAGTTAGGTTCTCTGTAGATTCGAGCTTCATCGATGCCCATTTGAATCAGAGTCTGATACATACATTCCGCCTCAGAGATGTCTTCGTCGTCGCCTTTTCCACCGGAGACGACACAGTAGACGTTTTCGTGCTTGGACAGGTAGCGGAAAGCTGCGTCGATGCGTTCCATAAGAATACGACTGGCTTTGGTGCCATAGACTTTACAGCCTAAAACCACCAGAGTACAGTCTTTTTTTATTGTCTTTTTTGCCGCGGATACCATAAAAAAGGTGGCGGTTATCACATAAAGTAGCAAAAAAAGAAGAAGTATAAGAATAACACCGCCTAGGGTTGAATTCGTAAGCTTATCCACAAAAATGTCCTTATTTGCACCGAAACATATGAGCAACAGGGAAAAAATAATACCTGTCACATTGCCGGCGTTTAATATTTTCTTTGAAAAAAACGGAGCCAAAAACCACAGAAGGAAAAGGACTCCTGCTACTATAAAAATTATCTTATCCATAAGCCTAGTGTATCAGAAAACCTATCGCAAAGAAAGTAGTTTTATGGTATGCTTAAAGGGAGTTTTGAACTGATTATGATGTGTCCCATTAATGGTGCCTGCCACCTGCTATTCTATGTATAGAACATAGATGGTATGGAGGAACGAATTATGAAGGGATACGATGTGCAGGCAGGATATATGGGATATGTAGATGGCGAATATATGTTATTTGCCAGCGAATCAGAATATTTTGAATTTATCAGAGAGGCGGCATAGTTGTCATGGATAATGAGAAAAAGTTACAGACAGTGGATGAGAGAATTAGTGGATTGAGAGATTTGATGAGAGAACGGGGGATTTCCGTTTACGTGGTTCCTACTGCGGATGATCATACCTCAGAATATGTAGGTGAGCACTACAAGTCCAGACGGTTTATCACCGGATTTACCGGTTCTGCAGGGACGGCAGTGATTACGTTAGATGAGGCCGGACTTTGGACCGATGGCAGATATTTTGTACAGGCAGAGAAGGAGATAAAGGATTCCCAGGTTAAATTATTTCCTATGGGTGAGCCGGATGTCCCTACTGTTTTAGAATATGTAAAGGAGCACCTGCCGGAAGAAGGTGTGGTAGGATTTGACGGGAGTTGTATGTCTGCAAAGCTGGGCGAGTCTTTTGCAGATATTGCTGAGAAAAAGCATGGCGAAATAAAAAGTGACGAGGATTTGATTGACATTCTTTGGACAGAACGTCCACAGCTTTTGGGGGAGAACGTCTGGGTTTTGGAGCCAAAGTATTCCGGAGAGAGTACCAGGGATAAGCTACAGCGAATCCGAAAAGAGATGCAGGAGCAGGAATGCGATTCCCATCTGATTGGAAGTTTGTATGACATTGCGTGGATTACTAATCTCAGGGGCAATGACATTTCTCACGTGCCTGTATTTTTGTCTTTCCTTTATATGGATTGTGACAGGGCAGTTCTCTATTGCTTTTATGAAAACTGGAGCGAAAAAATTCTGGATTATTTAAAGGGTGAAGGTATTGAGGTAAAGCCTTATGGGGCGGTTTATCAGGAGTTACCGGGACTCTTAAAGGATTCAAAAAAGATTTTGGCGGACAAAGAAATTATCAATTATAAACTATTGCATTGCATTCCTGAAAGCGTGGAAATTCACGATGCAAAAAATCCATCCGAGCTTATGAAGGCTGTGAAAAATGACACGGAAGTTGCCAACACTGTGGAGGCTCATATTCGGGACGGAGTGGCAGTGACCAAGTTTATTTACTACATCAAGCAGGGTGTGGGGACAGAACCGATCAGCGAGCTTTCAGCCTCAGATGTGTTGCGGGGACTCAGAGAAGAACAACCGGGATTTTTGGATGTGAGCTTTGACACCATTTGTGCCTACGGAGCAAATGCAGCGATGATGCACTACAGCGCAAAACCTGAGGATTATTCAGACTTAAAACCAGAGGGATTTTTATTGGTGGATTCCGGCGGACATTATCTGGAAGGAACCACAGACATCACGAGAACCATTGCCCTTGGAACTCTTACAGATGAGATGAAAGAGATGTATACCAGAGTATTGCAGGGACATCTTCGTCTGGCAAATGCTGTCTTCCCTAAGGGTGCAAGCGGTCAGAATCTGGACGTTTTGGCGAGAGAGCCTATGTGGGCCACAGGTTTGGATTACCGTTGTGGCACAGGCCATGGTGTGGGACATATTTTAAATGTTCACGAGGGTCCAAACAGCTTCCGGTGGAGAAGCACGGAATTAGACAGTGCAAAGCCTATTAAACTAGGCATGATTACCACAGACGAACCGGGATTTTATCAGGAAGGGGCTTACGGTATTCGTATTGAAAACGAATTGCTGTGTGTTGAGGGACCAAAGACAGAGTATGGTCAGTTCTATCAATTCCAAAACCTGACCTATGCCCCTATTGATTTGGATGCAGTGATTCCTGAGCTTATGTCAGAGCAGGAAAAGGGATGGCTGAACCAGTACCATAGCAGAGTATATGAGGTGATTAGCCCGTATCTGGATGAGAAAGAAAAGGAATGGTTACAGTATGAAACAAGAGCAATCTAAAAAAATATTATTGATTGACGGACACAGTATTTTGAACCGGGCCTTTTTTGGCCTTCCGGATTTGACCAATACAGCAGGACTTCATACCAATGCCGTCTATGGTTTCTTGAATATTATGTTCAAGTTTATTGAGACGGAAAAACCGGATTATCTCACGGTGGCATTTGATGAGCATGCTCCCACATTTCGTCATAAAATGTTTGAGGCATATAAGGGCACCAGAAAGCCTATGGCGGAGGAGTTGCGCCAGCAGGTGCCTATGATGAAACAGATGCTTTTGGCTATGGGAGTGACCGTGATTTCAAAACCGGGTTTGGAAGCAGATGACTTGCTGGGAACTGTGGCTCGTATCGGGGAAGAACAGGGGATGGAAGTCACCATTGTATCCGGAGACAGGGATTTGTTACAGTTGGCTACAACTCACACCAAAATCAGCATTCCAAAGACGAAAAAGACCGGTACAGAAATCGAAAATTATTATGAGGCAGATGTAAAGGAATGCTATCTGGTTACCCCGAAGGAATTTATTGATGTAAAAGCCCTTATGGGAGACACGGCGGATAATATACCGGGAGTACCGGGGATAGGAGAAAAGACCGCCACAGCCATTATTGAAAAATTCCATTCTATTGAGGAGGCACATGCTCACGCAGAGGAATTAAAGCCCCCCAGAGCTTCCAAAAATATTGTGGAGTTTTACGACCAGGCAGTACTCTCTAAAACATTGGCTACGATAGAAGTTCATGCAGACATTGATTTTGATATCAATCATGCAATTCTGGGAGATTTGTACACTCCTGAGGCTTATGAGTTGTGTCGTGAGTGGGAGTTTAAAAATCTTTTGGGCAGATTTTCCGTGGAAAAGCCCACCAGTGATGTGGAGGAGACCTTTGTGACCGCAGACGCGGAAAAGGATGTGGCATCCTTTGTGGATGAGACAATCAAAAATAAGAGTCAAAATGTGGGTGTCTATTTCACATATGAATGCGTCGATGGAACTCAGGAATCCAATGAGGAATCCGATGGACAGCTATCTCTTTTTGACACGCCAAAGGAGCAGAAAAAAGAAAAGTACAGTATACTCTGTGTGGCATTATCCTATGGGGAGAAAACCATATACTTTTCCAAGAAAAACGGGCTGACCTATGATTTCCTAAGAGAACAGTTGGAGAGGCTGGCAAAGGTCGGCGTTGTCCTTTGCAGCGACCACTTAAAAGAGCTGATTAAAGTCTTTACCCCACAGCAGAGAGGACGTTTTTTGAACTATGAGAATAGTTTTGATGTAGATGTGGCGGATTATCTTTTGCACCCTTTAAAAAACCAGTATTTTTTGGAGGACATGGCAGGAGAAAATCTCCAGATGTCAGTGGTATCGTATCAGGAACTTTTCGGGAAGAAGACCATTTCTCAAGCTATGGAAGAACAGGACTCAGAGTTTGAAACCTATGCCTGTTATCAGGCATACCTCTGCTGTGCGTTATGGGAGAAACTGACAGGGCAATTAAAAGAAGATAATATGTATTCTTTGTATGAAAATATTGAATTGCCCTTGGTCTTTACCCTTGCGGATATGGAATTGGATGGAATTGCCATTGATGGAGAGGCATTGTCTGCATATGGAGAGAAACTTTCTGCGCGAATCTCAGAGTTGGAGGAGACCATTTATGAGCAGGCAGGAGAAAAGTTCAACATTAACTCTCCGAAACAGCTTGGGGTGATTTTATTTGAAAAAATGGAATTGCCGGGGGCGAAAAAAACAAAGACCGGGTATTCCACGGCAGCAGATGTGTTGGAGAACTTGGCGGCGGATGTTCCTTTTGTTGCAGACATCTTAGAGTACCGACAGTTGGCAAAATTAAAATCTACCTATGCAGATGGCTTGGCACATTGTATCGAAGCAGACGGACGAATTCGTTCTTCCTTCCAGCAGACCGTTACCGCCACCGGACGAATCAGCAGTACAGAACCTAATCTGCAAAATATTCCTATTCGTATGGAACTGGGCAAATTGATTCGTAAAGTATTTCATCCAAAGGAAGGGTATGTTTTTGTGGATGCGGATTATTCCCAGATAGAGCTGAGGGTATTGTCTCATATGTCCGGAGATGAAAACCTGATTCAGGCTTTTTTGCAGGGACAGGACATTCACAGATCCACAGCGTCCTTGGTGTTCCACACACCTTTTGATGAGGTTACAGAATTACAGAGGAGAAATGCCAAGGCAGTAAATTTTGGTATCGTTTATGGAATCAGTGCCTTTGGACTGAGCAGAGACTTAGGTATTGGGAAAAAAGAAGCGCAAAAGTACATTGATGATTATTTCCTGGCATATCCCAAGATGAAGACATTTTTGGATGGACTGGTTGAAGAGGGCAAGGAACAGGGAAAAGTCACCACTATGTATGGACGTATCAGACCTATACCGGAGCTTTCTTCCAGCAATTTTATGCAGAGACAGTTCGGTGAGCGAATTGCTATGAATTCCCCAATACAGGGCACGGCGGCAGACATTATCAAGATTGCTATGGTGAGAGTTCATGACAGACTCCAAAAAGAGGGGCTGGAGTCCAGACTTTTGTTACAGGTTCATGACGAACTTTTGATTGAGACCAAGACAGAAGAATTGGAACAGGTCAAAGCTCTTTTGGCAGAGGAGATGCAAAAAGCGGCGGATTTGTCTGTGCCGTTGGAAGTGGATATGCACACAGGTAATACTTGGTATGATGCAAAATAAAACTTTTTTTTCAATGTTATTAATGCTACAATGGAGTAGATTATGAAGTTTATTGGAATCACAGGCGGAGTAGGTGCTGGAAAGAGCGCCATTTTGTCATATATAAAAGAACATTTTCAGGCGAAGGTGGTTTTGGCGGATGATTTGGCAAAGTCGCTGATGTTGCCGGGGACAGACTGCTATAGAGAAATTCAAAAAGCCTTTGAGGATTTAGAGGTGTTTGATCCGGAGGGACAGATTGACAGTGAGAAGATGGCAAAAGTTGTTTTTTCAGATGCGTCGAGAAGACAGCAGTTAAATGATATTGTGCATCCGGCAGTAAAACGTGAAGTGATGAGGATGGTTTCTGTTGAGAGGGAAAAAAAGGAGTATGATTATTTTTTCTTTGAGGCAGCTCTTTTGATAGAGGAGGAGTATGACAAGCTTTGTGATGAACTTTGGTATATTTACACCGATGAGACCCACCGCAGACAGCGATTGAAGGCAGGGCGTGGGTATTCGGATGCAAAGATAGATTCCATTTTTGCCAGTCAGCAAAAGGAGAGTACCTTTCGCGCATACTGCAAGGTGGTAATTGACAATAACGGTGAGCCAGAGGAGGCTTTTCGACAGATTCAAAAGATATTACATGAGGAGAATGACAAATGAGTGTAATAAGTCAGGCAGAGGATCTGGTGTTTGGTTTGGATATTGGAACGAGAAACGTGGTTGGAACTGTGGGTTATCAAGGGGATGACGGATTCCATGTGATTGCCCAGTGTGTGAGAGAACACCAGACCAGAGCTATGTTGGATGGACAGATTCACGATATTGCAAGGGTTGGACAGACCATAAAAGAGGTTAAGGAAGTTTTGGAGCAGGCAGTGGAATCCCCACTGACCCAGGTGTGTATCGCTGCCGCTGGACGTGTGCTTCAGACAGTGACCACTAGAGTGGCATATGAGTATCCGGAGGAGACCGTAGTTACCGGAGAGGACTTACATACTCTGGACTTGATGGGAATTGACCAGGCCCAGCAGGAGTTAAAGGAATCCGGAGATCATCGGTATAAGTTTTACTGTGTGGGATATTCTGTTATGAGATATTTCCTCAATGACGAACTGTTTTCCAGCCTTGAGGGGCATAAGGCAGAAAAGATTGAGGAGGACATTATTGTTACTTTCCTTCCGGAAGACGTAGTGGATGGCTTGTACTCTGCAGTAGAGAGGGCAGGACTTCAGGTTGCTAATCTGACCTTGGAGCCAATTGCGGCTATTAATGTGGCGATTCCGGAAAACTTTAGAATGTTAAATATTGCCTTGGTGGATGTGGGAGCAGGAACTTCCGATATCTGTATTACCAGGGATGGAAGCATTATTGCTTATGGTATGATACCATTTGCAGGGGATGAACTGACAGAGGTGATTGTTCAGGAATATCTGGTGGACTTTGCCACAGCGGAGCAGATTAAGTTGGACTCATCCTCTTTAGAGACGGTAGAGTACGAGGACATTATGGGAATTTCCCATACCATCAAAGCCCAGGAAGTGTGGGATTTGACGGAGACGGTCAGAGAGAGAATGACCACGGAAGTGGCTGCAAAAATAAAAGAGTTAAACGGTGGAAAATCAGTCAGTGCTGCTTTTGTTGTAGGCGGCGGCGGAAAGATTCACGGATACACAGAGTCTCTGGCGGAGAAATTGGAGATTGTACCGGAGCGTGTGGCTCTCAGAGGAGAGGAGGTAATGAAAAATATTACCTTTGAACAGCCGGACATCAAAAAGGATCCGCTCCTTGTCACACCGATTGGAATCTGCCTGAATTATTATGAGCAGAAAAACAACTTTATCATGGTACATTTTAATGGTGAGATGATGAAGTTGTATGACAATGGTCACCTTACTATTGTGGACGCCGCAATGCAGGCGGGATTTACCACAGAAGAGCTTTTCCCAAGAAGGGGAAAGGAAATTCACTTTACGGTAAATGGTGTGCCTCGTATGGCCCGTGGAGGCGAGGGAGAGTCTGCCATTGTAAAAATGAACGATGTTCAGGTTGGGATGAATACCCCGTTGGAGTTCAACTGTTTTGTGGAGATTGAACCATCTACGGTAGGGGCAGCAGCTGAGTTTACTCTAGAGGAATTAGAGGAATATACCACCAGTTCTGTGAGTTTTGAGGTAAACGGTAAGCACGTGCTGTGTCCGAAGTTTATGGAGGTAAACGGCAGTATGGAGCCGGGAAGTTATCAGGTTCAGGAGGGAGATGCCATCGAGACCAGAAACTTCTATACGGTGGGGCAGTTAGCAGAGTTTATGGATGTGGAAGTGGATCAGGATTATGAGATTTTGGTAAATAACAGACCCGCCACCTTCGATACACTGATTTACGAAAATTTCTCCATTGACTGGAAAGTGTTAGGTTATGGAGCATCTCGGGATGTGACTGCAAAGTCCGTAGAGGAAGCAGAAACGCCTGCTATGGATGAGACTTTAGAGCAGACGGATTCGGCGGTTGCGCCAGAGGAAAGAACTTCTTCTGCAGAGGAGCATCTCTCAGAAGAAAAGGAATCCCTACTTCAGGAAAAAGGACAGGCAAGTTCTGATGAAGCAAAGCCGGTCTCAGACAGTGAGCCGGGAATCAACCTGGTGATTAACGGACAGCCAACCCGTTTATCCGGGAAAAAAGATTACATATTTGTAGACATTTTCAATGTGATAGATTTTGATATACATGCCAGTGCAGGCAGACCGGTGGTGACCAAGATTAACGGTGCACCTTGCGGATATTCCGCTGTTTTGCATGATGGAGACAGGGTGGATGTCTACTGGGAAGAAGTATAAAGATGGAAATGTTTAGCATTGCCAGTGGAAGCAGTGGCAACAGTATTTGTGTGGGAAATGAGACCACTCATTTGTTGATAGACGCGGGTATTAGTGGCAAACGCATAGAAGAAGGGCTGAATACTTATGACTACACTACACCGGATATGGACGGAGTGTTGGTTACCCACGAGCATGGTGACCATATCTGCGGATTAGGTGTGATAGCCAGAAAATACGGTTTGCCAATCTACGGGACAGAAGGTACCATAGCTGCCATAAAAAATACATCCAGTGTTGGAAAAATAGATGAGAGTTTATTCCGGCCTATTTGTGGAGGAGAGGAGTTTACTATAGGAGATTTGCAGATTCATCCTATGGATATTTCCCATGATGCGGCGGAGCCGGTGGCTTATGTGGTAGGTGACGGACCAAAACATGTAGGCGTCATCACAGACCTTGGTACTTATGATGAAAAAATAGTACAGGGAATCAAAGGGTTAGATGTCTTGCTGTTAGAGGCAAATCATGATATTAATATGTTGCAGGTGGGGAGTTATCCCTATCCGTTAAAACAGAGGATTCTGGGAGAACGGGGACATTTGTCCAATGAGAGATGCGGACAACTGTTGGGAGAGATTCTTCACGATGATATGAAACATATTTTCTTGGGACATTTAAGCAAGGAAAATAATTATCCGGAGTTGGCGTATGAGACAGTCCGTTTGGAAATTACGCTGGGGGATAACCCTTACCGGGGAAATGATTTTCCAATCGAAGTGGCTGGGCGAAATCAGGTGTCTGGTCGAATTAAATTTTAGGAGGAAGAAATGGAAAACAAACAGCAGAAAACAATTATTACCGTGGTTGGTAAAGATACGGTAGGTATTATCGCAAAGGTATGTACCTATCTGGCAGATACAAGCATCAATGTTTTGGATATTTCCCAGACAATTGTGCAGGATTATTTCAATATGATGATGATTGTGGATTTCAGTGGCAGCACAAAAAGTTTTGGAGAGTGCCAGGATGACCTTGCAAAATTAGGTGAGGAAATCGGTGTGGACATCAAATGTCAGAGAGAAGAAATTTTTGAAAAAATGCACAGAATCTAAAGGAGAATATCATGATTAGCAGCTGGGAAGTTATTGAAACAAATCGAATGGTGGAACATGAAAATCTGGATGTCCGTACCATTACCATCGGTATCAGTCTGTTGGAGTGTATCGATTCCGATTTGGAACAGTTAAATAAAAATATTTATCATCGCATCACCACCGTGGCCAAGGATCTGGCAAAGGTAGGGGCCATTATTGAACAGGAATTTGGTATTCCCATTGTAAACAAGCGGATTTCCGTTACACCTATCGCTTTGGTTGGTGGAGCAGCCTGCAAGAGCCCGGAGGATTTTGCTACTATTGCAGATACTTTGGATCGGGCAGCAGAGGCAGTAGGCGCGGATTTGATTGGTGGATATTCGGCACTGGTAAGCAAGGGAATGACCAAAGCGGATGAAATGTTGATACGCTCAATTCCAATGGCACTTTGCCGCACCAAACGTGTCTGCAGTTCTGCAAATCTTGCATCCACCAAAACCGGTATCAATATGGATGCGGTCAAATTAATGGGTGAGATTTTGCTTCAGGTGGCAGAACAGTCAAAGGACAGGGATTCTGTGGACTGTATGAAATTGGTGGTATTTTGTAATGCACCGGATGACAACCCATTTATGGCGGGAGCGTTCCACGGGGTGACAGAAGCAGATGCTATCATCAATGTTGGTGTCAGTGGCCCCGGAGTTGTAAAGACGGCTTTGGAGAAGGTGCGGGGTGAAAACTTTGAAGTTCTCTGTGAGACCATAAAAAAGACAGCGTTCAAGGTAACCAGAGTGGGGCAGTTGGTAGCACAGGAAGCATCCAGACTGTTAAATATTCCGTTTGGTATTGTGGATTTGTCTTTGGCACCTACACCGGCAGTGGGAGATTCTGTGGCAGATATTTTGTGTGAAATCGGTCTTGAATTTGCCGGAGCACCGGGAACCACAGCGGCACTTGCCATGTTAAATGACCAGGTGAAAAAGGGTGGTGTTATGGCATCTTCCTATGTGGGAGGACTGAGCGGAGCCTTTATTCCGGTGAGCGAGGATCAGGGAATGATTGATGCAGTTCAGGCAGGAGCTATCACGCTTGAAAAGTTGGAGGCAATGACCTGTGTATGTTCGGTAGGGCTTGATATGATTGCCATTCCGGGAGATACCAAGGCAACTACCATTTCTGGTATGATTGCAGATGAGATGGCTCTTGGTATGGTAAACCAGAAAACCACAGCCTGCCGTTTGATTCCGGTTATCGGCAAGGGAGTGGGAGACACGGTAGAATTCGGCGGACTGTTTGGTTATGCACCGATTATGCCGGTAAACAAGTTCTCCTGTGATGATTTTATTAACCGTGGAGGAAGAATTCCTGCCCCAATTCACAGCTTTAAGAACTAAGAAGAGCATGTGCTTGGGATTATCGGATAGAACGTCGATAGGATCCCGGGGACATATTTACATATTTTTTAAATAATTTTCCAAAATAACTTAGGTCATAAATACCACAGGAGTTGGCAATGGTCTGGATTTGTAAATCAGTGGTGTTGAGCAGAAACAAAGCGTGCTCAATGCGTTTGCTGTTTACATAATCCGTCAGTGCAACTCCTGTTTCTTTTTTGAAAAGAGTAGACAGGTAACTGGCGTTCTGGTTTAATTCGCTGGAAAAACGCTTCAGGCTTAAATCTGCAGTCAAATCCGTATCAATCAGAGTGATGATGCGTTGCACAGGAAGAGAATATTCCTTGATGGAGCGATTTTGAACCAGCAGGGCGTACTTGCGCGACATATGGCGTGCCAATTCCATAGCTTCCTCGGCGGAGGTGAGTTGCTCGATTCGGGCGGCAAAATCTGAGGAGATTCGATGGATGTAAATTGGAGGTACGCCGCCTTGCTCGGCTGCTTTTCGATACAGGGTGTTTTGGATGATACATCCATTTTTGTAATTGCGGATGGTATCCGGCGTACGCATTTCCATATCTACAAAGGAAAAACGGGAAGCGGCATCTGAAAAAAACTGTTCTACTTTTCTGGCATTTCCGGATTTGATATAATCCAATAGTTTATTTTCCACTGCATATAGCTCATCTACAGTCATGCTTGGCACGATACTTTTACTGTCAGCGGCGGTGAGGGTAATATCGGATTCTGTTTTGCGATGGACGACATCGGACAGGGTGTAATTCTGCTGGGTTAATTTTTCTTTCTTTCCAAATATCTCCTGACCATATCCGTAGAGCAATCCCTCGATGGTATCAATATTTAACTCTTTTGAAAGGGAATGGTAATGAGTTTGTATTAAAGCCTTTTCCGAAAGGGATAGCTGTGGGAGTTCAATTCGTTGAAGCAATTGGCTGTCGGTTAGACGACTGCTTCTGATGGGCCCAATCAGTAAAAAGGTCAGCTGGTTTGAGACAGGCAGGAGCATAAGGTAGTGGTGACATTGGAGAAAGTCAATTTCATGATAAATCATTTGTGGCTCCATTTTTTTCGTGAGGAAGTGATAGACTTTTTCCGGTGTGGTCCCATAGACCTTGCAGGCGGAAGTGGAATAGGGGCTTTCCTGATATTCATCGGCAGAATGGATGACGCGGGCCGGAACGCCGATGTTTTTCAGTAGTCGGATAAAAAAAGAAGTGGTATTTAAAATGGATTCATGCATTACAAGTCTCCTTTGTGCTGAAATTCTATTATAAATATAACAAATGTTGTATTTTTTTTATAATACCCAAAAATATTACCAATTTCAATAGAGATTATCATAACGATATAAAACCCACAATGTTATGATGAGAATACGAGAAGGTGCGTGTAAAAAGGAGGAGAACTTATGAATGAAACAAAACCTTTTGGTATGAAGGACAAATTGGGGTATATGATGGGGGATTTTGGAAACGACTTCACATTTATCCTTTCTACCATGTTACTGACAAAATTTTATACAGATGTAATGGGGTTATCTGCGGCAGTGGTGGGTACGATTATGATGCTTGCCCGTTTTGTAGACGCCTTTACAGATGTGACCATGGGGCGTATTTGTGACAGAGGTAAGGCGACACCCCAAGGAAAATTTAAGCCTTGGATACTTCGGATGTGTGTGCCGGTTGCCATCGCTTCTTTTCTGATGTATCAGAGCGGCTTGTCAGGACTTCCGACAGGGGCTAAGGTGGCATATCTTGCCATTACATATCTGCTGTGGGGGTCTTTTACTTATACCGGAATCAACATTCCTTATGGTTCTATGGCATCCGCGATTTCAGCAGACGCCGGTGACCGCCAGTCTTTGTCAACCTACCGTACTATGGGGGGAATGTTGGCAGGAATGGTGATTGGAGTATTACTTCCGTTAATTGCTTATGAGAAGGTGTCACTAGCAGACGGAACGACCAAGGAAACTTTGATTGGTTCTAAGGTGACTATGGCAGCAGGTATTTTTTCTATCCTGGCTATCGTATGCTATCTGCTGTGCTATAAGCTGGTTACAGAGCGTGTAGTGATTGAAAGTACATCAGAAGATGGCAAGGGAACATCCGTAAAGGAGATGTTGGGAAATGCATTTAAAAACCGGGCTTTGATTTCCATTATCGTAGCCTCAGTGGTTATGCTTCTGGCACAGCTTACTATGCAGAACATGGCGGCATACGTTTACCCGGATTACTATAATAATGCAAAAGCACAGTCGGCTTCCACTCTGCTTATGATGGTGGGTATGATTATAGCGGCAGCAGTGGCAAAACCTCTGGCGAATCGTTTTGGAAAAGCAGAGGTGTCTGTGGTGTCCAATTTGTTTGCAGCGGTGGTGATGGTAATCCTTTGGATCGTTCGCCCGGAGAATGTATGGGTGTATTGTGGTTTGCAGATGCTTTGCTGGCTGGGGTTGGGAGTATTTTCTATGGTATGCTGGGCATTGATTACCGATGTGATTGATTACTCTGAAATCAAAAACGGCGTGAGGGAGGATGGAACAGTGTATTCTCTTTATTCCTTTGCCCGTAAGCTGGGGCAGGCTTTGGCTGCCGGATTATCAGGATGGTTGTTGACCGCAATCGGCTACAGTTCCAGCGGAGCCGCAAATGGATTGAGACAGAAACAGGAAGTGTTAGATGGAATCTTTAATATTGCCACATTGATTCCGGCTGTTGGCTTTTTACTTCTGGCGGCAGTGCTCTGGTTCTGGTATCCTCTTCATAAGAAACAGGTGGAAGAAAATATTGCACTTTTAAAAGAAAAACACAACCAGTAGTAAAAAATAGATTTAGGAGGATAAAAAATGCGAAATAGAATTTCTCTCAACAAAGATTGGTTATTCAGTAAAGAGACACCGGAAAGCGGACAGGGGGAGTCAGTAAATATCCCCCATTGTTGGAATAGCTTGGATGGACAGGACGGGGGCAATGATTATTACCGGGGAACCTGTTATTATACCAAGAAAATCGCCAGAAAGGATTTGCCTGCCGGGGATAGAGTGTACTTAGAATTTCGGGGAACCAACTCCTCGGCAACGCTGACAGTAAATGGCAAGGAGCTGGCGAGTCATGATGGCGGGTATTCCACCTGGCGGGCGGATATTACAGATGCCTTAGCAGAGGAAAATGAAATTCTTGTGGCTGTGGATAATGCAGAAAACAACCGGGTATATCCCCAGATGGCTGATTTTACTTTTTACGGCGGCATTTACCGAGATGTGTACGCCATTGGTGTAGAGGCAGCACACTTTGATTTGGATTATTATGGAGCACCGGGAATCAAGGTGACACCGGAACTTACCCAGTTAGCTATTGGAGAGGCAATACCGGAAGCGGAAAGTGCCATGGTGGAGATTGAGGTATATGCCAATGAGAAAGCCCAAGGCAAGACCTATCATTATGAGATTTTAGATGGAAAGGGAGACGTGGTAGCTTCCACAGATACCATGGATAAAAAGGTGAACTTGGAGATTCCAAAGGTAATCCGCTGGCATGGAAGGAAGAATCCGTATCTTTACCGTGTAGTAGCAGTGATGAAGGACGGGGACAAAGAAATCGACAGGGTGGAGACAAACTTCGGTTGCCGTAGTTATGAGATACACCCGGAGAAGGGATTTATTTTAAACGGTGAGCCCTATGCACTGCGAGGGGTGTCCAGACATCAGGACCGTCTTGGAATCGGTAACGCCTTATTGCCGGAGCACCATGAGGAAGACATTGATTTGATTATGGAAGTGGGGGCGACCACCATTCGTCTGGCACATTACCAGCACGACCAGTATTTTTATGATTTATGTGATGCCAAGGGACTGGTGATTTGGGCAGAGATACCTTTCATTTCCCAGTTTATGGAGACAGGATATCAAAATACAATCTCACAGATGACGGAGTTGGTGGCTCAGAATTATAATCACCCATCCATTGTTGTGTGGGGATTGTCCAATGAAATTACCATGCAGGGTAAGGCGGATGAAGCCCTTTTAAAAAATCATCACGATTTAAATGATTTGTGTCACAGCATGGATAAAACCAGATTGACCACAATGGCTATTGTGTCTATGTGCAGTGTGGATGATCCGTATATTCAGATTCCGGATACGGTGTCCTGGAACCATTATTTCGGCTGGTATGGAGGAGACACCTCTATGAACGGTCCTTGGATGGATGAGTTCCACAAGAAATATCCAAATATTCCGGTGGGTGTGTCTGAGTATGGATGTGAGGCATTGAACTGGCACACTTCAAATCCGAAGCAGGGAGATTATACCGAGGAATACCAGGCATACTATCATGAAGAGTTGATAAAACAACTCTTTACCAGAGATTATCTTTGGGCCACCCATGTGTGGAATATGTTTGACTTTGGTGCAGATGCCAGAGCAGAAGGGGGAGAAAACGGACAGAATCACAAAGGACTTGTCACCTTTGACCGCAAGTATAAGAAGGATTCTTTCTATGCGTACAAAGCATGGCTTTCCGATGAACCTTTTGTTCACATTTGCGGAAAGCGTTATGTAGACAGAGTTGAGGATGTTACCAAAGTTACAGTATATTCCAACCAGCCTGTAGTTGAGCTGTTTGTCAATGGTGAGAGCTTAGGAACGCAGGAATCGGCGGAGCATTTCTTCTATTTTGAAGTGCCAAATAAAGGCGTATCCACACTGACGGCTGTGGCAGGAGACTGCAAAGATGAAAGCACCATCAAAAAAGTGGACGAGCCAAATGAGGATTACATTCTGCGGGAAGTAGGAGCTATTTTAAACTGGTTTGATATCACAGAAGTGGATGGATATCTTTCTATTAATGATACCATTGGTGATATTATGGCCACCACCAAAGGAAAACTTCTGATGATGGGAATGATAGGTAAGGTTATGAAGTCTATGAAGAAAAAGAATGGTGGAAAGGCTAGTGCAGCAGGCTTTGAAATGAGCGAAAATATGATGAAGATGATGAATGGTTTTACTCTTCTGCGCTTGGTCAACATGGCCAGCGGCATGATAGGTGTTGAGGTTACCAAGGAGCAGCTTTTAGATATCAATGCAAAACTGAATAAAATCAAGAAGAAAACGAAATAATGAAATTTTCTTGCACATATGCTTTGGTGGATGATATAA
>JALELK010000042.1 GCA_022768745.1 Lachnospiraceae bacterium | reverse complement strand
TTTACATTCCAACGACAAGAAGACATTGCCTATTCTGATTGCACAGTTGCGTTCTGCTGATTACTTGAAGTTTGATATGGGTCAGGTATATATTATGATTCTTTTCTCAATCTTACCGGTTGTAATCGTATACCTGATTTTAAGCCGTCAGATTGTAGAGGGTGTGGCTGTTGGTTCTGTAAAGGGCTAAGTCTCAAAAGTTTTATAAGTTTCAAATGTTTACTCCGGGTTTCCGATTGGAAACTCCGGAGTTTTTTGGTATAATAAGAAAAATTTCGAAAAAATAAAACTTTTTGACATGCCCAAGGTACTTATATATGTAACCTGATAGAACAAAATTACGGAGGAAGACATCTATGGGAATTGCAAATGAATTGCTAACTGCAATTGAGCAAATGAAAGAAGGAAAAGAAGAAGGATTCGCAGTTGTATATTCACAAACATATAATTATGTTTATTCCAAAGCGAAATATCTGATGAAGTCAGAAGAAGATGCGCTCGATTTGACCCAGGAGACATATGTACAGGCATATAAGGGGATTTCTGGTATTGATAATCCGGAGAACATATATGCCTGGTTAGGAGGTATTGTGTATCGGCAGGGAATGAAAATCTTTAACAAAAAGAAAGAGCTGTTAGTTGAACAGGAGCAGGATTATATTTTTGAAGATGTTGCATCAAACGAAGCCACACCGGAGGAAAATGCAGAACAAAATGCAACCAGGCAAGTTGTGAGAGGGATTATTGAAGAATTACCTGAGTTGCAGAGAATGGCAGTAATGGCATTTTATTTTGATAACATGAAAATAGATGCAATTGCACAGATGTGTGATTGTTCGTCAAATACAATAAAAAGCAGATTAAACTACGCAAAAAAATATTTAAAAGAAAAAGTGGTGGAACACGAGAAGAAAAATAATTACAAATTGTACTCTGTTACGCCGGCGGTTCTTTATTTGGTATTTAAGGATATGTTTGGGAGTGCGGATTACAAAATGCCTCATTATGCAGTCCAAGAGGTATATGGTTCGGCCTGTGGAAAGTTGAAAATTCAACCCAAAAGTATTGCCGGTAACAAAGCTGTTGTCTCTAAAGCGGCAACGAAAGCAGCCACAAAAGTTGGGGTGAGTACTTTTGGAACGAAAGCTGCTATGATAGCGACTGCAGTGATCGTTACTGTTGGTGCGGGGGCAGCTATTGTGCACACATTAAACAAGGATAAGGAGGTGCCACCGAATACAAATGTGGTAGAAACAGAACGGGAGATTGATGAGCCGGATTCAGCAGAAGCGAGTTCTTCCAAAACTATAGAAAAAGTAAGCGAGGTAGTGTATAATGAGAACATCCCAATGGAAGGTAAATATGTTTTTGGGGATTATATGGCGAGTATAACAAATGCCAGAGTAACAGATGATCGAAATGCACTTTACGATTTGGAATTAGTTTTTGAAGGAAATGGGGACCGCAAAGGGGAAAAAATAACCGTCAATGATGCAAATGAGGTGGATGGTGTGACGCAGGTTGAAGCAGTTTCGGATGCTGGAAACAGATGGTTTGGAAGTTTGCGTCATATGGAAGATGGTTCCATGATAATGAATATGTCGGTAGAAGATGCTGAATTTGGAGTATATGATTTAAGTGGTGAAAACTTAGCAATACTGACAAAGGCAGCAGCTGATAAAATTGCAATCACAGAGTCTCCGGAAGAGGGAAAATATGTTTTTTCTCCGGGAGAGGGTGCGGAGTATACAGTGACAGTTTCCGATATTAGTAATGTTGGGGACGAAACATCGTTGAATATGAGTTTTGACTATGTTGCCGGGGGTGGAAATAAAATAGAGGGGATAATGCCGGACGAGAGTTTGAGGTCGGTGGATGGTATTTACACTTTTTCCGGAACTACAGGCTGGGAAGCGATTATGTGGGGATACATGTATTTTACAGAGGACGGACAAGTATACATAAGTTATACCTGTGATAATTGGGAACCTGTTTTTTGGGGTGGATTTGGCAATGGAACATACAAGCCACTTGTTTTAGAAAAAAATTAAAAAAATAAAACTTTTTACATTTTAAAAGGTACTAATATATATAAGATAACAATTTATATTATAAAGAAAGGATAAGAGGGATATGAAAACAAAAAGAATGAATGGAGTGAAAAGTGCAATCACCATGGTTGCTATGGCAGTGGCATTGATGGTGGGAGGAACAAGTGTAAAGGCTGCGGATGTAAATGTAGATGGTGGAGCAACAAAAGCAGCTTCCAAGCGTTTGAATTACAATACGAATTATGTGGCTCATTTTGATGGCGCAGGCAGTAATGATTGGTATGTGATTAAACCAACAGGACAAAATAATTTCTATGAAATTGTAATTAAAAATTTTAATATTTCCGCCGGTGGAAATGGTTATTATGGCTTCCATGCATATGTTATGAACGGAGCAGGGGATGTGTATATGGACATCGATACACATAAGAACAAACAAACAGTTACAAAGGTGAAACTTCGAGATATTAAAGAAGATTTGTACATTAAATTTGAAGTGGGTGAAGGTTTCAAAGAGAACAGCCCGAAAGAAAATAGCGGAAACTATCGAATTGCTATTAATACTGTCAAGGATGACTGCGGTGACACGATGGCAACTGCCACATCAATTTCGTATCGTAAGACATATACAAGGAAAATGGAGGATTGGTATAATCTTGATCCTACTATTATAAATGAGGATAATGGGTTGTGGGATACAGGACTCTATGAGGACAAATCAGATGTAGATTTCTTCCGTTTTAAGGCTCCAAAGAGTGGGTATTATACTCTTAGATTAAAGAATATTAATATGCCATCTGGTGGAAATTCCGGACATACATTAAATGCGGAAGTTTTGTCAGGATATGAAGAACAATTGGCTAAAGTTGATTCTGGCAAGGGCGAAGTACATGAGTGTAAAATTAAATTGAAAAAAAATCAGACGTGTTATATTAGAGTTCATTTAGGTGAATATGTACCTCAAAATATTGGTAACTATCAGGTTTCTGTATGGGATAATGATTATTTATCTGCAATCAAGGCTCCTTCAAATGCAAAAGCAACTGTTTCAGGCAAGAAAGTAAAGCTCAGCTGGAAGAAGAATAGTGCGGTAAAGAGCTACACCATTTACAGATCGGTAAATGGAAAATCCTATAAGAAGATTGCTACCGTAAATAAGAATTCTTATGTTGACAAAAAGGTCTCAAAAAATAAGAAATATCAGTATAAAATTGTATCAAGTAAGATGACGGATAAGACAAACGTATTGTCAAAGGCGAAATCTGCAAAAACAAAGAAAGTTCGCGTAAAATAATATAAGAATGTATTTGTTTACCGGCTCTTAATGATCAGATTTAGAAAATCAGATCATTAGGGTCGGTATTTTGCGTAAACAATAAATTGTATCTGTTTAAATTCTTGCAGTGGTGGACAAAGGTTGATAAAATGGACAGGTGTGTTAAAAAGT
The DNA here is from genome assembly GCA_022768745.1 of Lachnospiraceae bacterium. Classification (GTDB taxonomy): domain Bacteria; phylum Bacillota; class Clostridia; order Lachnospirales; family Lachnospiraceae; genus Pararoseburia. The sequence goes on along the minus strand of JALELK010000042.1, from coordinate 808 downwards.
GAGTATAAATGAAAAAAGAGTTTCAAAAGAGGGGAGAACTATGGAAAAACTGAAACCAAAGTTTTTTACTACAATGAAGACCTATACAAGAGAACAATTTTTTAAGGATGTAATATCAGGAATTATTGTGGCTATTATAGCATTGCCACTGTCTATTGCTCTGGCACTGGCATCGGGAGTAACACCGGAAAGAGGAATATACACGGCTATTATAGCCGGTTTTTTTGTGCCATTTTTGGGAGGGTCAAGGGTTCAGATCGCAGGACCTACTGCAGCATTTGCAACTATCGTGGCGGGAATTGTTGCCAAGAGTGGAATGGAAGGTCAGCGTAGTTCCGGCATCTTTGGTGGCAATTCTTGTGGCCATTGCAATGGTAAAAGGATTGGATATGAAGGTGAATACCATAGGAGATTTGTATGAAATTTCCAATAAATTACCTGCATTTAGTGCACCAAAGTTTTCGCTTAGACTGGTGCAAAGTGAGTTTCACGATGCCCTTACCATAGCGTTGCTGGCTGCCATAGAATCCTTATTATCAGCAGTGGTGGCGGACTCAATGGTCAATGGTCGACATCGTTCGAACATGGAACTGATTGCTCAAGGAGTGGGAAATGTTGCCTCTGCGCTGTTTGGGGGAATTCCGGCCACAGGAGCCATTGCAAGAACGGCAGCCATGCTTTTCATGAAACGTATGAGCGACGTTACCTCGGTGGAAGGTTGGAAATACATTGAAGATGACGAGGAAGATCCGGACAGCCTTTCTCTGAGACAGGTGCCGGAGAAAGTTCTGGTTTATGAAATCAGTGG
>JALELK010000037.1 GCA_022768745.1 Lachnospiraceae bacterium | reverse complement strand
GCAGTCTCAGGCCAGACCCCAGTCTGCGGGTCGCAGCAACGGACCGATTTCGAGACACAAGTGTGCCATCTGTGGTCGCACAGAGCTTACCAATCCGGAACTGGAGTTCCGTTTTTGCTCAAAATGCAATGGAAATTATGAGTACTGCAGCGATCATTTATTCACCCACAAGCATGTGCAATAAATTGGAGCGCTTTTGAAAAGACATAATATGTCACGAAATTACAAAGCAAGATAACATAGAGAAAGAGGAAAGTAATTTATGGAAAACGAAAAGGAAGTTGTTTCGAAGAATTTTATCGAAATGGAGATAGAAAAGGATTTGGCAGAGGGGGTTTATGACACTGTCTGTACCAGATTTCCACCGGAACCAAACGGGTATCTTCACATTGGACATGCAAAGTCCATTCTTTTAAATTATGGTCTGGCCAAGAAGTATAATGGCGAGTTTCATATGAGATTTGACGACACCAATCCAACGAAGGAGAGAGAGGAATTTGTTGAATCCATCAAAAAGGATATTCAGTGGCTGGGGGCAGATTGGGGAGAACATCTTTATTTTGCATCCAATTATTTTGACCAGATGTATGAGGCGGCAGTTACATTAATTCAGAAAGGAAAGGCTTACTGTTCGGATTTAAATGCAGAGCAGATTCGTGAATACCGGGGGACTTTGACAGAACCTGGAAAGGATGACCCTAATGCCGGCAGAAGCATTGAGGAAAATCTTCAGATTTTTCAGGATATGAAAGATGGAAAGTATGAAGACGGAACCATGGTTTTGAGAGCAAGGATTGATATGCAGTCCCCTAATATCAATATGAGAGATCCGATTTTGTACCGTGTTGCACACATGCATCACCATAACACCGGGGATAAGTGGTGTATTTATCTGATGTACGATTTCGCACATCCAATTGAGGATGCCATCGAAGGGATTACCCATTCCATTTGTACTTTGGAGTTTGAAGATCACAGACCCCTTTATGACTGGGTGGTCCGTGAGGTTGGATTTGAAAAGCCACCTCGCCAGATTGAGTTTGCCAAGATGTATCTTACCAATGTGGTAACAGGAAAACGCTACATCAAAAAACTGGTGGAGGATGGTATTGTGGACGGATGGGATGATCCCCGACTGGTATCAATTGCAGCACTTCGCCGTCGAGGTTTTACACCGGAGTCCATTGCTAAATTTGTAGAGCTTTGCGGGGTTTCTAAGAGCAATGCTTCCGCAGATTATGCAATGCTTGAGTACTGTATCCGAGAGGATTTAAAGACCAAGAAATCCAGAGTGATGGCCGTTTTAAATCCGGTTAAGGTTGTGATTGACAATTATCCCGAGGGACAGGTGGAATACTTAGATGTTCCAAATAACTTGGAAAATGAATCCCTTGGAAGCAGAAAGGTTCCATTTTCAAGAGAGATTTATATTGATAGAGATGACTTTATGGAGGAACCTCCAAAGAAATATTTCAGAATGTTTCCGGGAAATGAAGTCCGTCTGATGAATGCGTATTTTGTGACTTGCAACAGCTTTGAAAAAGATGAGCAGGGAAATATCACAGTGATTCATTGTACTTATGACAAGGATTCCAGAGGGGGTAACAGCCCGGATGGACGTAAGGTGAAAGGAACCATTCACTGGGTATCCTGTGAGACAGCAGTTCCGGTTACCGTGCGTCTCTACGAGAATATTGTGGATGAAGAAGCAGGAGTTTACAATGAGGATGGCAGTCTGAATTTGAATCCAAATTCTCTTACTGTTTTAAATCATTGTTATGTTGAGCCTTCGGTTGCAGGTGCCAAGGCCTATGATAGTTTTCAGTTTGTACGTCAGGGATTTTTCTGTGTTGATTCCGAAGATTCAACACAGGAGCATTTAGTGTTTAACCGGATTGTGTCACTGAAAAGCTCATACAAATTACCTACAACAAAGTAATAGAAGGGGTGGAAGTATGAATTTATTATCCGGTTTAGAAAAATTTGGTTTAGGTCAAAACGGAGAACTGGACATCTTAGATGATGGTACAGAAAAGAAAAAGAAATCAGCAAACGGACAGGAACAGAAAACCGTAGAATTAACGGAAAAGGATTTCCTTTTGAATCGAAAGGTAACCTGCCCGATTTGTGACAAACAATTTGTGATTCGTTCCGTAAAAGCGTCAAAGTTGGCAAGAAAAGAGCCGGATGCAGACTTGCGGCCGAATCATGAATATGTGGATACCTTAAAATACGGAGTGTCTGCATGTCCACGTTGTGGTTATGCTGCGTTGAATCGCAATTTCGAACACTTGTCAGCAACCCAGCGGAAATGGATTAGAGAAACCATTACGGCGAATTTTAAGCCGGTGGAAGAGCCAAAGTATGAGACCTATACCTATGAGTATGCGGTGGAG
>JALELK010000093.1 GCA_022768745.1 Lachnospiraceae bacterium | reverse complement strand
GATTCAATCACAATGTCTTTGTTGATGATAATCTCATGATGCTCCGTGTGTAAGTAGTCCGCTACTTCTCTGGCATATTTCAAATCAATGGCATCCTCATTCATACCAATGGCATAGGTCTTAATCTGTTTGTTCAGCTTTTTCTGTGCAATGGCGCATACCAAAGAGCTGTCCAAACCACCACTTAGCAAAAATCCTAAAGGTGCATCTGCATCCAATCTTTTTTCAACCCCTGCCACCAACAAGTCATGAATCTTTTTACAAGCCGTCTCCAAATCATCTTTTACATATTCCTGTCTTTTGGCGATATCATTGTAGCAGATAAACTCTCCGTCTAAATAATAATGTCCCGGTGGAAACGGCATCACCTTATCACTGAGTCCTACCAGGTTCTTTGCCTCGCTGGCAAACATAATATCGCCTTCTTTGTCATAGGCATAAAACAGAGGGCGGATACCAATGGGATCTCTGGCTGCCACCAGGGAATTTCTCTTGGCATCATAGACAATCATTGCAAATTCTGCATCTAATCTATCGAACATATCCACCCCGTATTTTTCATACATAGGGAGAATAATCTCACAATCCGAATCACTCTCAAATTGGTATCCCTGGGCAATCAACCTTTCCTTTTCCTTTCGGAATCCGTACAACTCTCCATTACAGACCACATAATTTTTGTTTAACTCAAAGGGTTGCATTCCCGCTTCTGTCAATCCCATAATGGCTAGTCTCTGAAAACCAAGAATACCATCTCCAACCTGAAGCACACGTGACATGTCCGGTCCTCTTGATGTTGTCTTTGCGAAATTATTTTGGAAATCCCTCATTGAAATATTCATTTTCGCAATCCCCATAATCGAACACATATCACTTTACTCCTTTCTTTTGGCAAACGAAAAGGCGCCACAGACTAGTTCCCTACAAAACTAATCCGTGGCGCCTTTGCCATTTAATATAGATACATCATATCTATTTCATTTTTGTTTGTCAATAACTTTTCAAAAATTATTTTTCAATTTTCCAGATGTCTCTGTTGTACTCTTCAATGGTACGATCAGATGAGAAGAATCCTGCATTGGCAATATTCTTAAGGGCCTTCTGGCTCCATGATCTCTTGTCTGTATATGCCTCGTATGCAGCTTCCTTCTGCTTCTTGTAATCAGCAAAATCGATAAGTGTCATAAACCAGTCTTTGTTTAACAGTTCATTGTAAAGACGCTCCAAGTGTTCCTTGCTTCCCACTGCAAGCATCTGTTCACCTACGATAAAGTCAACTGCCGCTTTAATCTCAGGATTATTGTTATAGTAATCCCTTGAAACATAATCCGCCTTAGCGTAGTGCTCAATAATCTCATCACTGGACTTACCAAAGATGAAGATATTGTCATCTCCCACCAACTCGGCGATTTCCACATTGGCACCATCCATGGTTCCAAGGGTAACCGCACCATTTAACATAAACTTCATGTTACCTGTTCCGGAAGCTTCCTTAGATGCCAATGAAATCTGCTCAGAAATATCGCAGGCCGGGAACAACTTCTCTGCCAAAGTTACGTTGTAGTTTTCAACCATTACCACCTTTAAGTATGGGCTTACCTCCGGGTCATTGTTAATGATTTCCTGTAAGCAGAGAATGGTATGGATAATATCCTTTGCAATGATATATGCAGGAGCCGCCTTTGCACCGAAGATAACGGTAATTGGCTGCTTAGGTAATTTTCCGCTCTTGATTTCCAAATATTTTGAAATTACATAGAGGGCATTCATCTGCTGACGCTTGTACTCATGCAATCTCTTCACCTGAATATCAAAGATAGTATCCGGGTTAATATCAATGTTTTGTGTGTCCTTCAAATATTTGCTAAGAGAACTCTTGTTATTGTGCTTAATCTCCCAAAGGTGATTCAACACAGCATCATCCTCCATATATTTCTCCAAATCCTTTAACTTAGTAGCATCCTTTTTGTAATCATCTCCGATTAACTCTGAAATATATGCTGCCAATTCCGGATTACAGTGGAGCAACCAACGACGGAAAGTAATACCATTGGTCTTGTTGTTGAATTTTTCCGGATAAATCTGGTAGAAATGATTCAACTCGCTGTTTTCCAAAATCTCTGTGTGAAGTGCTGCCACACCGTTGATGCTGAATCCGTAATGAATATCAATGTGAGCCATATGAACTCTGTTTTCATCATCGATAATGGTTACAGCGTCATTGTTTTTAAACTTTCTGCGCACCTTGTTATCCAACACTTCGATAATAGGAAGCAACTGTGGAACCACCTGCTCTAAGTAATGGATTGGCCACTTTTCCAATGCTTCTGCCAAAATAGTGTGGTTTGTATAAGCACAGGTCTTTGTAACAATTTCAATGGCCTCATCCATCTCAATTCCTCTCTCCATCAAAAGACGAATCAATTCAGGAATCACCATAGTTGGATGTGTATCGTTAATCTGGATAACTGCATAGTCATATAAATCGTGAAGGTTACTTCCCTTTGCCACGCACTCATCCAAAATCAACTGTGCTCCGTTACTTACCATAAAGTACTGCTGATAGATACGGAGAAGCTGTCCCTTGTCATCACTGTCATCCGGATATAAGAACAGCGTAAGGTTCTTCTCAATATCCTCCTTGTTGAAGTCGATTCCGTCCTTAACAATACTTTCATCAACAGAATCCAAATCAAACAACTGCAAATGATTGGTCTGGTTGTTATAACCTGTCACCTTCAACTGATATAAGGTGGAGGTAACTGTATAATTCTTAAACTTAACCTGATAATGCTTATCTGTATTGATTAACCAGCTATGATTGTCAATCCATGGATTTGGTGTTTCCTTCTGGAGATTATTTTCAAAAACCTGACGGAACAATCCCAAGTGGTAGTTGATACCAATACCATCTCCGTCGATGCCCAATGTAGCAATGGAATCCAAGAAACATGCTGCCAGGCGACCTAAACCACCGTTTCCGAGAGAAGGTTCATTTTCCACTTCTTCAATATCACAGATATCTTTTCCGTTCTCTTTTAACAGTTCTCTGACCTCATCATAGATACCCAAATTAATCATATTGTTAGAGAGTAACTTACCAATCAAAAACTCTGCTGAAATATAATAAAGCTTTTTCTTGCCTGTATTCACTTCCTTTTCTGCAGCCATCTTCTGAACTACAGAAAGCAATCCAGCGTATACTTCCTCATTGGATGCACTCTTAATATCTTTTTCCATTACATCAACCAGTTGCTTTTCTAACTGACTCATATTC
>JALELK010000074.1 GCA_022768745.1 Lachnospiraceae bacterium | reverse complement strand
ATTACTTTGTCATCCTTTACAATGACACAGCCTATGGGAACCTCATTTAAATCATAGGCCTTTTTTGCCTCTTTTAATGCCATTTTCATGTATTTTTCCTGTTTTCTTTTCTGTTTGTTCTTCTCCAGTTCTTCCTTCAGTGCCATATAGAAATTCCTCCCTAAAACTGTTATACTTCTTATTATATTACATCACAAATATAGGATAGGCAATCTATTGGATTACCGAAAAAGAAGGTGCTTTTTTATGGAAATTTATGGAATACAAAAAACTACACTGGTGGATTTTCCGGGGCATGTGGCAACCACCCTTTTTACCGGGGGCTGCAATTTCAGATGTCCCTACTGCCACAACAGCGATTTGATTCAATCTCTGGATGAGGTTGAACCCTATTCGATGGAGGAAGTCTTTTCACATCTGGAAAAAAGAAAAGGCGTCTTAGAGGGAGTTGTCATCTCCGGAGGAGAACCTACCATTCATCCGGACTTGCCGGACTTTATCCGAAAAGTAAAGGATATGGGCTATCTGGTCAAACTGGATACCAACGGCACCAATCCTAAAATGCTAAAAGCCTTAGTGGAAGAAGGCCTGGTGGATTATGTGGCTATGGACATCAAACACTCCCGGGTAAAATACCCCACCATTGCCTGTAACCCCAACTTAAATATGGATGATATTTTGGAATCCGTGGATTATTTAAAAGGAAATCACGTGGACTATGAATTCCGCACAACTCTTTGCGTGGAGCTTCACCGGGAGACAGATATCACCGCCATCGGATTGTGGTTGGCAGGAGCCAAAGCTTATTATTTACAGCCCTATAAGGAATCAGATCGGGTGTTACAGCCGGGATTTCACCCCCACAGCAAAGAAAAGCTGCAGGACTTTGTCAAAGTGCTGTCTGTCTTTGTTGAAAAAGTAGAAATCAGAGGATTGGATTAATGTATTTTGAGCAGGAAACGCCCCGGCTCTTTCTTCGGGTTTTAACCCCGGATAGCGCCCCGGCTGTTTTAGAATTTTATAAAAGAAATGCTTCTATTTTTGAAAAGTATGAACCCATTGGCGGAGAGGCTTTTTATACGACCGAGCATCACAAAAAAGTTTTGGAACACGAATATCAGGAGATTTTAAATTTACATATGCTCCGTTTTTGGATTTTTGAAAAGGAACATCCCGACACCATTGTAGGCACTGTCTGCTTCCGAAATATAACCCCTTCCTCCTACGCCTCCACCTTGGTAGGATACAAAATGGACCAACGCGTGTGGCGAAAGGGATACTGTTACGAGGCGCTCTGTTGTGGTATCGGTTTGATTTCCAGAGAAATCGGTATTCACCGTTTTGAAGCCCTGGTTCTCCCTGAAAATCTGCCTTCCATCCGGCTCTTGGAAAAACTTGGCTTTCAAAGAGAGGGCATTTTAAAAAACAAAGTATTCCTGCAGGGAAAATGGCAGGACCATTATCTCTATGGATTGATATCGCAAAAGGTTTAGAAAGAAGGTCATTCTTATGGATCAACATGATTTTTGGTATGAAAATGCTGTTTTTTATCACATTTATCCCTTGGGACTTACCGGAGCACCCCTAAATAATCTGGGAGAGGAAACCAAGGGAAACCGGATTTTACAGATTGTGGACTGGATTCCCCATTTGAAAAAATTAAATATTAATGCTGTCTACTTCGGACCGGTCTGGGAGTCCGGCACACACGGATATGACACCCATAACTATTACAAGTTGGACAGTCGTCTGGGCTCCAATGAAGACTTTAAGAAAGTCTGTGATGCTTTGCACGATGCAGGAATCCGTGTTGTACTTGATGGTGTCTTCAATCATGTGGGCAGAGGCTTTGCCCCATTTTTAGATGTGTTAAAAAACAGAGAAAACTCTTCCTACAAAGACTGGTTTGCAGGACTTAATTTTGGCGGTAACAACTCCTACAATGATGGTCTTTCCTATGAAAACTGGTCCGGTTGTGAAGAACTGGTTAAACTCAATATGTATAACGGAGATGTTCGGGAGCACCTTTTAAAAGCTGTAGCTATGTGGATGGATGAGTTTGGAATTGACGGATTGCGCCTGGATGCGGCAGATTGTATTCAAAAAGACTTTTTCAAAGAATTGCGTCGGTTTACCAAATCCCGTCGAAGTGATTTTTGGCTGATGGGCGAAATTATCCATGGAAATTACAGAGATTGGGCAAATGCAGATATGATGGATTCCGTTACCAACTACGAATGTTGGAAGGGAATCTATTCCAGCCATAATGACAAAAACTACTTTGAGATTGCCCACTCTTTGAACCGACAATTTGCAAAGGGCGGCATCTACGAGGGATTAAAGCTCTATAACTTTGTAGACAACCACGATGTGAATCGTATTTCCAGCCTGCTGAAAGAAAAGGAAAATCTTTTAAATGTCTACACCATGCTTTTTACCATGCCGGGTATACCAAGCATCTACTATGGCAGCGAATGGGGCATTGAAGGGGAAAAGAGCAAGGGAGCAAACGCAGACGTTCCTCTTCGTCCTGCCATCGACATTCACGCTATGGAAGGAATCAACGAAGGTCTGATTTCTCATATTGCTGATTTGACCGCTGAATACCATCACAACAAAACCTTGCGGTGCGGCGGTTTTGAGAACGTGGAAATCAAAAACCAACAGCTGGTTTACGCCAGATATTCAGAGGACGACTACACACTGGTAGCCCTTAATCTTTCCGATGAACCTTGGGAGACCACCGTTACCTATCAGGGCAACACTCACCATATCTCCCTTGATGCCTACGAATCCACTTTGATCCACTAGGGCCACTAGGGACGGATACCTATGGCCCGTAGGTCCGGTACTTTTGATCTGTAAGTCCAGCACCTATGGACCTAAGGTCTGTCCCTAATGGCTCTTTTTAAAAATTACTTCCGTTCCAACCCCAGTCATTTACTCCATGATAAGTGACATAAATCTTATCCCCCGGAATTCCCAGTTCCTCAGATAAAATCTTGCAAATTTCTCCTGTCATCTCGGAATATGCACTGGAAGATGCCTGACCAAAAAGACTCACAGACACATAAGCTCCTTTTTCCAATTTCTTTCCACCCATATATAAATCATAATTATCTTCAAACCCCACCATAAGGTAAGTCTCTGACTTATTTAATACGGAAATTGCTTCACCCAATCTGGTCTTTATGGCTTCTTTCTTCTCCTCTGGCAATGAAACTGTTACTTTTGAATCAATAAATGGCATCTTTTTTCTCCTTTCAAAATACAAATAAACAGACGTTTGCGAAACTGCCTATAAAAACAGAAGCTTGGAAAATCTCCAAGCCTCTGATGAAATCAATTTTTGGTTCATTGGGGACAGACATTAGAGCCATTGGTATCCGTCCCTAATGGCTTAGCCGAAGTATCTGTCAAGAAGACCCTTCAAAGCCTTACCATGTCTAGCCTCGTCACGAGCCATCTCATGAACTGTGTCATGGATTGCATCCAAGTTATTCTTCTTAGCGCATTTTGCCAAGTCAGTCTTTCCTGCAGTAGCACCAAACTCACAGTCTACTCTCCAAGCGAGGTTGTCCTTTGTAGTAGCCTTCATGTTTGGCTCCAAGTCCTCACCTAACATCTCAGCAAATTTTGCTGCATGCTCAGCCTCTTCATAAGCTGCCTTCTCCCAGTAAAGTCCGATTTCCGGATATCCTTCACGATGAGCAATACGAGCCATGCAAAGGTACATACCAACCTCTGAACACTCTCCTTCAAAGTTTGCTTTTAACTGCTCGAAGATATACTTTTTATCTTCTTCGCTGATAGCGTCATTATTCTTTACTGTCTTTGCATAAACACCATACTCATGCTCTGCAGCCAATGTCATCTCGCCTTCTACTTTCTTGAACTGGTCAGCTCCAACGTGACATACCGGACACTCCTCCGGTGGCTGCTCTCCTTCGTAAACATATCCACATACACTACATACATATTTTGCCATAATTTCTCTCCTTTTCTTATATAAACATTTATTTGTTTTTTGTTTCTGACATTACTATATCAGCTGAATTTCAACTTGTCAATAGGAAATTAAGAATTATTATCATTTTCTTTACAACCTTTACATTTCCCGTAAAACACCAGCTGACAACGCTCTATTTCTCCATCAACCCTTTGATTGGCAAGGGTTTTCAGGAAATCCAGATTATCCATTTCCAAATCAAATACCCGGTCACAGCACTTGCATACAAAGTGGGGATGTTCATCTACATTGGCATCATAATGTTCCTTAATGCCATTAGACGGTATCTTCTGAATCCGTCCGGTTTCCTCCAAAAGCGATAAATTACGATACACCGTAGCAATACTCATTTTCGGAAAATCAGCTTGTAGTCCTTGATATATCATCTCTGCCGTGGGATGCTTTTTAGTCCCAAGCAGAAAGTTATATATCGCCTCCCTCTGTCTGCTATAATTTAGAGTTTTCATAACAAAGCTCCTTTTCTTGTGTTTTCAAATCAATAACTATTATCAATTTAGCACAAAAATGTTATTTTGTAAACAGAAATTCCTACCACCTGTCGATAATCTTAGCACTTTTTCACTTTAATCTTAGAATTCAGGCCCTTTTTCTTAAACAGCTTCTGATATGTTTTTACTTTATTTTTTGGAACTTTAATAACCGTTTGTTTTGGAATTCCCTTAAATGCTCCTGAACTTACAGTTTTATTTGTCAGCTTGGTAGCCTTGACCGTAAGGGTTTTCAGTTTTTTACACCCATAAAACACATTCTCTCCGATTTTTACTGTTTTCTTTGGAAGAGTAACTTTTGTAAGTGCAGTGCATCCATAAAATGCCTTCTTCTCAACAGAGGTTACATTTTCACTTATGGTGATGCTCTTTAACTTTTTACATCCCCGAAACGCTTCTTTTCCAACTACGGTTACTGTTTTTGATATCTTTATTTTTGTAACCGACTTGTTGTTTTTGAATGCCTCGTTTGCGATTTTTACTACTTTATAAGTGAGACCATCCACAGATATTTTTTCCGGAATATTCACCGTTTTGGACTTTTTATTTTTTACACTTACAAACTCTGCTGTCTTCTTTTTCGCATTGTACACCCTATAGGTATTTCCGGTCTTTTTATCTGTAAGGTATGCACCGTTTTTGGGTGCTGGAAGCTTCGCTATCTTTTCTGTTTTTGTCACTCCACACCCCGGATTTTTACAGCGATATAATATTTCCCCTTCCTCTATAACGGTTGCCTGCTTCGTCACCGTTCCATTATCCCATACATGTTCCTTTTCCACCGGATTCTCTTTTGAATTGTCTTTGGAATCATCTTCTTTGGAATCATCGGTGGTCTCTTCTACCGGCTCTCCGTAATATAGACAGTTATCCTTTACAGATGTATTAAAAAATCTCTCCCAACAAGCAGAATCTCCCCAATCATCCTCATACACACCGGTTTCCTGATTTTGTGTCTGAGACCAATAACCGAATTTTTGTCCTCCCGCACTATCCGCAAGTGTACCATACAGTCTGAGCAACGGAATTCCTTCCTTCACATTATGACGCTGGGAAGTTTTTGTAAAATCCTCGCTGCTTAATGTTTCATAAATTCGAATGGTCAAACCATCCGCCAAAGCATCTCCATTCCCATAAATCCCCACAGGAACTTCCCCCGCAGCTTTACATAATGGCATAAAAATGCTGGCAGAAAATCCTCCAATATTGTCTACCTCCAAACGGCTGCCCTCTTTCATGTAAACAAAACCGGAATAAGAATTGAGTTCTTTTACATTTTTCACTTTACCGGCTATCAGTAAATTTGCCTTTTGATTTCCATAGGTCAGATGATTCCACCGGTCATTATCGTTGGCAAAATCCTCGCCATAATATTCATTTATGGAAAGGGTGTCTATGTTTTCAATATCTGCATCCATTATTTCATTTCCCGAAATAATCACATGCAGTTTATCCGTTGAAATGGTTTTCCCTTTTACAGTAAGATTCTGTAACGACTTTACATCACCCAGATACAATTTATAATTTTCCCCTGCAATAAGACAATTTTCTTCCGTCAGATTTCCATTACACTTCAGATAAATATCACAGGGCAGTGTCAGCCTGTCACCGGATAGGTTCAACCAAAGATTTTTCGCATCCGTATTATATATAATTCCCGAGAGCCCCTGTATGTCCGGAAAATCTTTTATGGTTGTGTCCTTTGAAAATTTAATCTCCAAAAATTTATTCGAAGATTCCGTTGCAGCTCCTTGTGATGTGATTTCTGTGTTCACTGCTGCAATTAAATCTTCCATGGTTTCAAACTTTCCGATTTCCTTTATTCTGGTTCCGCATTCGGCATCCGAATAAAGATTTGCCTCTAAATTTTTACCGTAATCTTCCACTGTAATGGAAACATTCTCTGTTCCCGAATGAATAGATACTTCTCTTTGATAGGTGATACCATCGATTTCAACGGATGCTGCATAAGTACCATAGCTTAAGGATGTTGCAGTAACACCCTTGCCGTTTTTCACATTTACCACATCCGATGTATTCCATTCTCCCATGACCAGATCCATATATGCCTCTCCTAAAGGAGAAATAGTATTGTCCCGATAACATAATCCAAGCTGCCCATGTGGATAACATGTGCTTGAAAATCCTGCTGAATTAGCATCGGAATATGCTGCAGTTAAAATATAATATAAATAATCATACATGTATTCCCGTTCTGCCTCACTGCTGCAGCCTGTAATATAATAATCAGAACCGTAGCTAGACGCATCTGAAGTGGTAGATTCCGGATTACTCACCCAATAATTAAACTCCGTAGTTATGGTTTTTAAATTTGCATCCCCATTGTCGTCTATCATCTGCAAAACTTCCGACGGCGTCAGTCTCTCATCTTCGCCCCATGTTGCCATTTGGGAACCCACATGCTTCACCAAAACTTTTCCCCCGGTATAATTTTCTGAATCCGATAATGCCCGGTTGAGTTTTAACTGATACTCATAGTGTTGTTTTTCATATTGTTTGGACGCATTTGGCAATACGGCATCATTTACATATAAAATCAAATCCTCTGATGTATAACCACAATCCTCTGTGATAGTTGCATCCCATGCGTCCTGTGCCACCTGACACCATCCGGCAATTATTTTTCCGACTTCTGTGGGGTCTACTAAATCCTGCCCCTTAAGATAGCTTTCCAAATAATCAATTTTGTCCTTATTTGTAGCATCACTGTTTATTTTTCCATTTGTAATTCCTTCTGAGAGAATGGTTTCGATATTCTCTTTTGTATACCCGGAACCATCTTTTCCGTAAATTAGCTGGAAAAAGGTATTGGAATAATAGGCTTCATTGACAACACACCAAATACGTACGGCTCCGGCGTATGATTTCATCTCCTCCCGGATATGATCCCGGATTAAGTCGGAAAAGCCCTCCGGTGTGTACTCCTCTGACAAAACATACCCAACGACTTTGTCATAATTATCGTACTTTCCTTCTGTGCTGTAAGAATATAGAGTTGAAAAGGATGGATAGATTATGGGTTGTGCCGCGGTTTCGATTCCATTTTCTCTGTTTGCACAAACTTTGTCCCTGACATAATTTGTATTTCCCACCCCGGATTTATCAAAACTGTAAGTATTATCTTTATCTCCTTCATAACTGTTGTCATACTGTCCCCATTCAAAGTCATCAAAAGCAATCCAAAAATTTGTGGGAATGGTATAAAAATTTTGTCCAAAATAATAATCATAATTTTTCAAATAAAGTTTTACGGTGGCATTTTCAATAGGCTGTCCTTTTTGGTCCGTCACAGAAATATCAACCTGTTTCTTCCGGTTTTTTTCTATATTTGCAAGAGCCGTCTGATAATCTGCGTTGTTTCGATGTCTCCAGGAAAAATTATATTTATTATCTTTTTCTTCCGTCTCGCTGACGGACATATTTTCTTTATTTTCATCGAACTGTATAGAAAACCCTTCTCCTGTTTCTTTCTCAACAGTTGCGTTGTATTGGCTGTCATATACAATAGAACCACTTCCTGTACAGTTAATGGATTTTCCTTTCAGGGTGCCATACGCCTGGCGACAAATGCTTACCGGACACTGAACATTCAGATTGCCAATACTACAATCCCCTTTGATTACCAGCTTGATATCGGAAACCTTATCACTACCCGTAATGGTCAGATCGTTTGTGGTATTAAGATCCGCCAATGTGATTACATTGTCATCATATCCATAGTAACAGGTCTGTGGCATGGCATCCTGTCCCTGAAAAGACGCTACATCCGAAAAAGTCACATTTTTCACGGAAGAAAAACTCACAAAAACATCTGCACAAAAGTATGCATTTCTGCATTGCTCCGCAGTAAGTGATTGATTGTTGACATTCGGATAGTTAATTTCTGTCTCGTTTTCGGTTTTTCGGTAGGTCCCGTCAAAATCTCCGGACAAATCAATTTTGCTTCCATTTTGTAAAAGCAGATAACTACCTGACAAAGTCACAGACACCGCAATAGATTCCTCTGCATTTTTCACGGACATACTGACAAAATGCTGATACAACTGCATATCGTCTGTGACATCATCCCCTCTTTGTAATTTCAGCTGAATCTTCTTTGATTCTCCATCATGTACAGATACCTTATCACTCCATCCGTTTGTATGACTGCTATCCTTCTGATACAGGGGCACATACTGCATTTCCACTGCTTCCTCAGACGAGTGATAAAAAGGGGACGGCGACGCCATTACTTCAGCCACTGGCATCATAATAAATATCCCCAACATGATAAATGTGCAGAACAAACTTACATATTTTTTCCAGATACCTCTTTTCATAATCTTCCCCCTGCTTTGCCCATTTACACACAACTTCTTATTTCCTACTTTAATTTAGGAAACATACGTTGTCAAGAATATCCGGATGTCCCTTTCATACATAAAAATACAGCCCCTGCGGGCTTTTCATACTTCTATGAAATCCCGGCAAAGGCTGTATTTTGTCCAAACAGATTTTACAACAACAAATCCGTTCTCTCTTTACTTTCTTCAATTTTTTCATTTAACTTCTTACAAGGAATACTTACAAACAAGCCTAAAACCAAAGCCGCTGCAATATACGGCAACATTCCGGCTAAGTATACCCAATAATCATTTCCATGCATTCCGGCGATACATTCTCTGATTGCATTCATTCCGTGGGCAAATGGCATATACTTGTACATATACTGGAATACCTTTGGCAAAACCTCTACCGGGAAGGTTCCACCGGAACCTGCAACCTGTATTACCATAAGCACAACAGCCGCTGCCTCACCTACGTTTCCAAAGGCATAAGCCAGGGAATATAGGAACAAAGTAAAGGTAAAGCTTGAAATGGATGTGGCTAACCAGAAGAAGAACGGATGCTCACACTGAATACCCACATACAACAAACTTCCCAAAACTGTAATGATTGTCTGCACCTGTCCTATCAGGAAGAACACCATGTATCTTCCAAAGAACAGCTGATAGTTTCTCGGATTTTTCAACTCATCCACAGACTTAAATCCGGAATGTATGATAGCTATCAAAATCAGCGCCCCAAACCAAACAGACAAAATGATATAAAACGGTGCAACAGCTGAACCATTGTTTTCCATGGAGAAAACAGCCTCCTGATTCAGTTTTACAGGACTGGATATAAAATCTGCAATCAGCTGTGGATCCGACTGTATTAAGGTAATAATCAGATTATACTGCTCATTTGACTCGATACTACCCACATCCGAAATCAATTGATTCAGCTTGCTTTGCATCGCTGTGGCATCATCACGGGATTTTACCAGTTTATCTCTTCCAAAGGACATCATCTGTGGGTAACTGTTAAGTGCATTGGACACATCATCGATACTATCACTGGAGAAATTCAAAATCTGCTGCACTTCTGAGATAGAATTTTCAATGCTGCTCATAGTGGTCTTTAACTGTGGCTCCACCTTATTGCTATAATTCTTGCTAAGGGTCTGCACACTGGATGTACAGTCATCAAAATCCTTCTGCAAGGTCTTTGATATATTGTCCACATCTATATTGGTCTGACCTACATTCTTGCTTATGTTATCCAAATCCGCTGTAATGTTATCGAAATCTGTGTCTACCTTTGCGATGTCCGCGTCCACAGTGGTTGTAGGATATTTTCCTTTAAGCCCGTTGGTTACGGAATCAAAAGAAGTTTTAACTGCGGAAACAGTAAGTTTTAAACTGTCCACCTGCTGCTGTGTCAACATATTTGCTTTTTGTACATCAGACAAAAGCGTATTGGTGGCCTTTTCCATAGCCGCAATCTGTTTTTCCACATCCTTGAGATTCTTTGTCACCATATCAGAAACGGTATCCACAGAATTTGACGCTGTATCAACGGCAGAATCTGCTCCATTTGCCATACTACGTCCGGCTTCCATCATGGAATCCAACTGACCGCTAACCATACTGGTGGCTTCCATCAAGCTGTTGGCAGAATCTATAATTCCAATATAGGAATCCACAATAGTAATATAGGTAGTCAAATCCGTATTCAGTGTATCCAGCCTGTTGATAACGTCTCCGGTAATATTTCCCTTCTGGTTTGTGTTGACAACATACTCACTCAACTGTATCAGAGACTGGGCTATAGTGGAAACAAATGCACTGTTGATTTCTTCCTGAACGGTGGTTTTCACCTTTCCGGTTATCTTTGGCGCAATGGCGTTTTTCTTTTCGTTTTCATAATATGTAATTTTTGGGTTTTCAATATCTCCGCCCAAAAAGCTGATTAAGTCCTGTGAAAATTTCTCATCAATAACAAGACCTGCATAACAATCTCCGCTGTATACTTTGTCAACTGCCTCTGTCTCACTGTCAGCAAACACCCATCCAATGGTTTTATTTTCCTTCAGATTGCTGACTACCATATTTCCTACGTTGATTTCCACACCTTTTATCTCAACACCCTGGTCACAACTGGCCACCACAACATTCAGATTTGAAGTCGCTTCTTCCCCATAGGGATCCCAGTTTGACATAGTGTTAAACCAGGCATACAGACTTGGTATTACGGAAAGACCCATAATCACAACCACTGCCACAACATTTGTTGCCAATCGTTTTACGTCGGAGACAAAAATCCTAATGATGTTCCTCATCGTCTTTTTCCTCCTGTCTATCAATTTTTTGTAAGGCAATTTCTTTGAGCTGGTCTTTCTTTTCCTCCAATTCCCTTACAATCTTCTCTTTACTTTCCTCAATTTTTTCATCAACAATGTTAAGTTTTTCATTGATGGTGGACTCGGCTATCTGAATATTCTCGCCAATTAAAGTCACATCTTCTTTTTGTTCCTTATCAATGGCACCAAACTCTTCTAATCGGTGCATCATTTTGTAGTCACTGTACTCTACATAGATTAAATAGCCTGCAATTCCAAACAAAGTGATAATCCACAAAATAAGGAAAACCAGTTTTGCGCTCTTTATGGCAAAACTCAACACTAAAAATATCAGAGGAACCCAAATATTTATCTTTAATCCGATGCGAATTCTTTTTTGATTAACAAGGTGAACCGATTGCTCATAATCCACAATTTTTTCAAATATCTCTTTGTATTCTTTTTCGTTCGCCACGATTCTACCTCCTTACATCATTTCTGTATCTTCCATACGTTTTTCCATATAGTGGTTCAAATTCTCAAATGGAATTCGAAGCAACAGTCCGATTACCAGTGCCGGTATCAGGAATATGGAAAGTTCCAAAAGATAAACCACAATATCTGATCCATACAATCCGCAAATACTCTCTCTCATAGCATTTATTGCATATGGGAACGGGAAGAATATGTACACTTTCTGGAAAAATTCCGGCAAAAGTTCGATTGGATAAGTTCCACTGGAACCGGCAATCTGAAGCACCAGAATAACCACCGCTATGGCCTTACCCACATCTCCGAAGGTATAAACCAACGCATAGATTAACAGGGTAAAGATAAAACTTGTCATAGCCGCAACCAACCAGAATAAAAATGGATGAACACACTGAATCTTTAGGATAAACAAATTACCCAGAACGGTAATCAATGTCTGTACCTGACCCATAGCCAGGAAAAATGCTCCTCGACCAAAAAACAGTGTCGCCGGACCTGCCTCCGGATATTTCTTCGGATCCACCTTAACTTTGATAATCGCTACCATAATAATTACACCAACCCATACGGACAATACCGTATAGAAAGGGGCAACTGCCGAACCGTAATTTTCCACCGGGAAAACTGCCACGGATTCAATTTTTACCGGTTCAGAGAAATACTGGCCATAGACATCCGGATCTCCGGAAAGAGCATTTACCAAGACCTTGACTCTATCATCTTCCTTTGCCGTCTTCACCTGATCCAGTGCCTTTGAAATCTTTGTATTGATAGCTCCAAGGGCATCTCTCGTTTTTTCCAAACTACTGTCACAGCTGGTTATTGTGGTCTGCATTGAGCCGAACACATCTCCCATACTTGCCAATACACCGCTCATGTTTTGCATCAAATCGCTGGTGTTGCTCATAATGTCTTCCAGACTGTAAAGGCAGTTATTAAGCTGAGGCATCAGTTGATTATTTACGGTGTCCTTGGCTAATTCTATGGTATCAATGGCATTCTTTACATCTTTTGCCATCTGTTTTTCTGAATTTTTCACATTATTAGCTGCATTTGTGTAGGTAGAGCCTGCATTGATGGCCTTCACCACTGTCTGGATATCCTTTACATACTTGGATACCTGATCCAGAGTCTGCTGAGTATTGGAATCCAACGCATTAGCTGCCTGCAAAGACTGACTCAAAGCATCCAAATCTGTCACCAAGTGATCCGTATCATCTGCTGCCTGCTGACAGGCTGCTGCCACTGCATCTACATCATTGCTAATCTGAGCTTTTTTCAAGGTATCTTCCACATCATTTAGTAATACCAAAATGGTATCCACCGTGCTGTTTACCTCTTCTTTGTACGAATTTACAGTAATTCGTGTATCCTGCAAGGTCTCCTGCGCTTCTCCTAGATGTTGTGAACTCTCGCTGGTCTGATCCTTCAGATTGGACGCATCTGATGCTGCATCCGCAAGGTTCGCTGACAAAACAGCATTTCCCGTAATTATGTTATCCAGCATATCCTGGTATGACTCTAAATCTGTACTCAGATTTTGCAATTTTTCGATGAAGGCATCGGTTCCCCCATCCTTTTCTATGTCGCCCCGAATATCATTGGCATTTGAAAAAAGTGTGGTAGTCATAACTTTTATAAACTGCTCATTGATATTCTGCTCCAAGGTGGTAACCACCGTATCGGAAATCTTAGTGGCAACCGGATTCTTCTTTTGGTTCTGATAAAACATAAGGGTAGGCTGCTTATCTGTGGAAATAAACATATTATACATGTTATAGGTAAAGTTCTTTTCAATCACCACTGCTGCATAATATTTACCGGACTCTACGCCTTCCACCGCTTCTTTTTTTGTGGTGAGAAAATGCCAGTCTACTTTGTCATTTCCCGCCATCTGGTCCATAATCTCATTGCCCACGTTTATGTAATCACCATCGTCATTTGTATATCCCTGGTCATTACAAACCGCTGCCATCTGCAGAGAACCGGTATTTCCATATGGGTCCCAGTTGGAATAGATATTAAACCACGCATACAATGCGGGCAAAAAACATACTCCGATGGCAATGATTAAGGCAAAAATATTTTTTGCTAAATTTTTTACATCTGTCCAAAAAATCTTTTTAATCGTCTTCATTTCTTTTCCTATCTATCAATTTCAGTTTTTCCTGCCGGGTGAGCTTTTTAATCGCCGCCTCCCGCTTTAACGCCAGTTGCTTTGTCTCAAATTCTTCATAATACACCAGTGTCACCGGTGTTCTGGTTTTTGTATACTTTGCACCTTTCTTTTGGTTGTGTACCTGAACCCGTCTGGTTACATCTGTAGTAAAACCGGTATACAGGGTATCATCCGCACAACGAACAATGTAGGTGTAATAGGATTTTTTTTCTTCTGTATCTTTTTCTCTACGGCGCGTCTCCCACACCTCCGATTCGAATATTATTTCTGGCTATCTTTTTCACATGGTAAAGAAGTTCATCTGCCGTGTGAAGATAATCCCAGAGACGATTTTGTTCCTTCGGAATTCCCCAACAGATTCCCTGGGAAATGGTCAGGTAATTTTCCGCCTTGGAATAAGCGTGTGTAATCCTTTTTTGAGTAATCATCCTTTTTAGTTCCTGGGCCAACCGCAGTGTCTCCTCTTTGGAATAGCCCTCATAAATAATTACGAATTCATCCCCTCCATATCTGGAACAAAAAATATTGTCCTGTTTGCCTAACTGCTTCATAGCACCGGCAACCTGACGTATGGCTTCGTCACCTTCCTGATGACCATAGTTGTCATTGTACTGCTTAAAATAGTCAATGTCCAGTATTTCAATGGCCAAACTTGTTTTATTTTTCCAAGCCCGTTCAAAGGCATCTTCTCCGTAAATATTCAATTTTGACCGGTTATAAAGACCTGTGAGAGAATCTGTCTCCGACTTCTTTTGAAGGGCGATATTCTCCTGCTTCACCTCTTTGTTTATGGCAACCAAATCATTTAAAGAATTTCGCATTCCAATCATACTGGTCACCATCAGTCGGTTTTCCTTTTCCATCTGTTCCGACAATTCAAAATATTCAATTGTGGCGTTTTTATACTCGTCTTCTCTGTGATTCTGTTTTAAGAACTCGATCTTTAATGTAAGTATTTTTTTCACAAGATTTTTGATTCCGGTACGTTTCACTAAAATCTCTATCTCAGAATACACTTGGGAAAAATCCTTAAATTTTCCTGCAGATAAAAGCATCTTCATATATTCATAGATATCGTCAAAATAATCCATTATCGGAATGTCTTTTATCATATCCACACTGATATGATCCACAATTGCGTTGAAATCCTTTTCCGCTCCCAGCGCTCTTTTCAATTGGGCCTGAAAAATTTCAACAATTAACATATCCAACCGGGACAACTGCTGCTTACACTCATTCTCGATTTTGTTGTTGTATTTTTCCGCGGCACCAAGATTATCCATATGCAGATATGCTTTGGCAATTCCCAAATATGCTGACATTAAGTTCTGTACGTAATCCGGTCTCTCTGTATGAGAAATTATGTAGTGATATCCATTCTCCAAATGGTCTAGTGCCTTTTGATACTCTTCTATATTAAGGTAAAGGGAACCCATATTCATATGAACAATCCACTCTAAATCCGGCAACTTGTAACTGTGACAATAATTTAATGCCTTCATATAGTAATCCATGGCAAAGGGAGCATTCCCCCGATTCAAAGACATAATGCCCAGCATATTGTTGGCCATTACCAGATAGCCCCACTCGCCAATCCGCTCCATGGGAGCCATACAAGCCAGCATCTGAGAGTAAAAATTTCTCATATCATTCATCAAATAATAGGTTTCACCCTTGGAAAAACAGGCGAAACCTATTAAGGCATCTTCAGAAATCTTCCGTCCGTAGTTCTCCAATTTGTCACAATACTCCAGTGTTTTCTGGGGATTGATTCCACGGTTTTTCTGAATCTCATTTATCCAATTTTGTACTTCTTTTGTATACAAATTTACTTTCATCTGCATCTTTTATACCTGCATTTCTATCATTCTAATGCTTTTTCTATTGTTCTAAATAATCCTGTGGGTTTACAGGATTTCCCTCCTGCAACACCTGAAAATATAGGTTCGGTCCTTCCGACAAATAATATTTTGTAGGCTCAGCCAGATAACCGATGCACTGACCCTTGGCCACATATTCTCCTGTAGCAACAGGAATTTCCTTCAACTGTCCATAGACTGCCTGATATCCATCACCGATATCCAAGGTCAAAGTTGTTCCGGTTTTTGCATCATTGAGCACGGATACCACCTTTCCCTCACAGGCACTACAAACTTTATCGTTCACTTTTCCGGAAATAATAAGCGCCGGATTGTACTGATACTGCTTTAATGTCTGGAAATATACCGTCTGATCCATACTAAAGTTTAGGATAACTTTTCCCTCCATGGGCCAGGCAAGTTGTTCCGGGAAATGAAGGTTGATATTTGATGTCTCTGCCACCTGATTAACCGTACTCTCCGCTTCCGAATTTTCCTGCTCAGCGTCTGCAGTCTTCCCTGCGTTCATTCTCTCTCTTTGAAGGGCCGCCATATCAACTTCCTTGGATTCAGGCTCAACCGTTTTTGATACATTCTCGGATTCCTGCTGTTCTTCCTGCTTGGCAATCTCCTGTTGCTTTTGTGTATTCTTTTGATAAAAATACATAAAAGTGAATCCAAGAGTGGCAATAATAATCAAAACTCCTGCTATTTGATATGATAAACGATGGTTTCTCGTATATTCATTTTGTTTTTTCATTTTTTGACCTCCTATAGATTTGCTCTTTCACCTATCTATAGGATGTCTGAATTTTTTCTTTTTATACGATTAATTCACTTTTTGTCGCAAGGCTTCACTCAAAGTCGCAAACTCCTGCAAAGATAACGTCTCCCCCCGAATGGTTGGGGAATATCCCAGTTCCTCGATGGTTTTTATAATATTTTCTTTGCTCACCGGTATGGTAGGGGCATTGTTTAATCCGTTGACCAAAGTTTTTCTCCTTTGGTTAAAACTGGCACGAATCACCTTAAACATAAACGCCTCATCCGATACTTCCACCACCGGGTTCTTGTGACAGGTCAACCTTATCACAGAACTGGCAACCTTTGGCTGTGGAATGAAACAAGTAGGCGGCACAACACAGACCACCTCAGGATTTGAAAAGTACTGGACTGCCAGAGAAAGGGCTCCATAGTCCTTTGTCCCCGGTCCAACCTGCATTCGGTCTGCCACCTCTTTCTGTACCATAACGGTAATGGACTCTAACGGCACATGGCTTTCAAACAAGCCCATAATAATAGGGGTAGTGATATAATAAGGCAAATTTGCTACCACTTTGATAGGTTTGCCGTGGTTCTTTTCTTCTGCAATACGCCCAATATCCACTTTTAATATATCCTGATTTAGCACAGTTACATTATCATACTCTGACAAAGTATCCTCTAACACCGGAATCAGGTTATCGTCGATTTCCACAGCCACTACTTCCCTTGCCGCTTCACACAGATACTGTGTCATGGTTCCAATTCCCGGACCAATCTCCAACACCATATCATCCTTTGTTATCTCTGCCGCATCGATAATCTTTTCCAGAATGTGGGTATCAATCAAAAAGTTTTGTCCGTATTTTTTCTGGAACTGAAAACCATGCTTTTCCAAAACGGCAACGGTACGTGCCGGATTTCCTAAATATGCCATTTTTTATCTCCTATAAACGGTATAGCTTCCTTGCGTTTTCCGCTGTCACCTGTTCTACTTCTTCTTTCGATACTTCCTTAATCTGCCCAATTTTTTCTATCACATATGGAAGATAACGGGAAGCATTTCTCTCTCCTCTGTGGGGCTCCGGTGCCATATAAGGACAATCCGTCTCCACAACAATTTTACTCAGTGGAATGGTTTTTACCGTTTCCACCAGTTTCTTGGCATTTTTAAAGGTTACCACACCTCCCACACCAATGTAATATCCCATTTTGATAAATTCCTTTGCCATTTCCGGGGAATACGAATAACAATGAATCACTCCCGGCTGTGTAATCTCCCGATGACTCTCTTGAAATTCCTTTAGGATTTTCATAGTATCTTCCGCTGCATCCCTGGAATGGATGATAACCGGCAAATCTACCTCAGCAGCCAAAAGAAGTTGACGTCTGAACCAATCCCGTTGATTTTTTTGCACATCACTTTCTTTATCCCAGTAATAATCCAATCCAATTTCACCTATAGCCACCACTTTTTCTTCTGATGCCCACTGTCTCAATCGGTTCATTCCCTCTTCATCCAAACAGTCCACATCGCTGGGATGAACACCTACTGCCGCGTATACATCCGGATATTTTTTTGCCAATGCAATAGAGGCTTCTGATGTTTTTAAATCAGATCCCACATTGACAACCGTTCCTATCCCATCCTCTCTCAGAGAATGAATCATTTCTTCCCTGTCTTCATCAAATTTTTTATCTTCATAATGGGCATGGGTCTCAAAAATCATGGTTTCACCTTTACACAAAGCGGGGCCAAGTTTCCCTGACCCCGTATCATTCACTTATATTAACAAATTTCTGCACCGGCTGGCATTGCTTTTTCCGGTGTCATAAGAGCTAAATTACCCTCTGCATCCTCTGCACACAGAAGCATTCCCTCTGATAAAACTCCGGCCAGCTTTGCCGGTTTCAGATTCACAAGAACCATTACTTTCTTTCCTACCATCTCCTCCGGAGAGTAGTACTTTCTGATTCCTGAAACAATCTGTTTTACCTGAGAACCAACCTTAACCTGTGAACACAAAAGCTTTTTAGACTTTGGCACTGCTTCGCAGGAAATGATTTCTCCCACCTGGAACTGCATCTTCATAAAGTCGTCAAATTCAATCTCCTCTTTTGGCTCTATGTCAACTACCGGCTCCTCTTCCTTCTTGTCCTGAACAGCCTCGGTAACTGCAGGATGACGCTTTGCAACTTCCTCCATTACCTTTTCCAAATCTAATCTGGCAAACAAAATCTCCGGCTTGTCCGTAACCTTTGTTCCGTTCTCATAATGTCCGAAGGTGGAAAGCTCATCAAATGCAATCTCCTTGGCATTTAACTGTGCCAAAATCTTTTCTGTAGTCTCCGGCATAAAACTCTTTAACAGAGACGCACCAATGGAAATACTCTCTACCAAATTGTAAAGAACAGTGGAAAGTCGATCCTTTGTAGCTTCATCCTTTGCCAATACCCAAGGCATTGTCTCATCAATATATTTATTGCAACGCTTGAACAGAGCAAACACTTCTGTCATGGCGTCTGCCACACGAAGCTCTGCCATCTTTGCTTCTACTCTTGAAACTGTAGAGGTAACCACCTGCTTCAAATCATCATCCACAGGTTCTGTCACACCCTTATCACAAACCACACCGTCAAAGTACTTATTACTCATAGATATCGTTCTGTTCACCAGATTTCCCAAAGTGTTTGCCAAATCAGAGTTAATACGCTCTACCAAAAGCTCCCAGGAAATCACACCATCATTTTCAAATGGCATCTCATGTAAAACAAAGTAACGAACTGCATCCACACCGAAGAATTCCACCAACTCATCTGCGTAGAGTACATTTCCCTTGGACTTACTCATCTTTCCATCACTCTGAATCAACCAAGGATGTCCAAATACCTGTTTAGGCAATGGCAAATCCAAAGCCATCAGGAATATCGGCCAATAAATGGTATGAAAACGGATAATATCCTTTCCAATCAAATGCAAATCTGCCGGCCAGTTTTTCTTAAACAAATCTGTGGAATTTCCATCGCAGTCATATCCGATACCTGTAATATAGTTGGTAAGTGCATCCAACCACACATAGGTCACGTGCTTTGGATCAAAATCCACCGGAATGCCCCAGCTAAATGACGTACGGGATACGCAAAGATCCTGCAATCCGGGTAACAAGAAGTTGTTCATCATCTCATTTTTTCTGGATACCGGCTGGATAAATTCAGGATGTGTATTGATGTAATCAATCAATCGGTCTGCATACTTGCTCATTTTAAAGAAGTATGCCTCTTCCTTGGCAGGCTGTACCGGTCTTCCGCAATCCGGACAACAACCATTCTCATCCAACTGGGATTCTGTCCAGAAGGACTCACATGGTGTGCAGTACAATCCCTCGTATGCACCCTTGTAGATATCACCCTGATCGTAGAGCTTTTTGAAAATCTTCTTTACCTGCTTTTCATGATACTCATCTGTGGTACGGATGAATTTATCATATGAAGTATTCATCAAATCCCAGATACTCTTAATCTCAGATGAAACATTGTCCACAAATTCCTTTGGAGTGATACCTGCTTCCTGAGCTTTCAACTCAATCTTTTGTCCGTGCTCATCAGAACCGGTCTGGAAGAAAACGTCGTACCCTTCCTGTCTTTTAAATCTTGCGATACTATCTGCCAAAACAATCTCATAGGTATTACCTATATGAGGCTTTCCTGATGTATATGCAATTGCTGTGGTGATATAGTATTTCCCTTTGTTTGCCATTTTTTCTGTTAACTCCTACTCGTCTACTACTTCTGATTCTGTTTCTTCTACTACTACTTCTTCTTCGACTTTTACGTCGTCTTCCTCTTCAAAGATGTCCTCAATCTTTGCTCCGCATTCACTGCAGAACGCTGCTGTATTGCCAATAACTGCTCCGCATTTCGGACAGGTCTTTCCGCCCTTAAGGGTGGCAATCTGATCCTTCAGCTCACTGATTCTTCCCAGAGATGCCTCTACTTCATCAAACAACTCTGTATATTCATCAGGAGCAGACTCCTTATTTGTCTGGTAGAACATCTTACCGATTTCCTGATATTTTTTATTAATAAAGTCTTCCTTGGTTTTCATCTCATACTGCAATTTTGCAATATCTGTCATTCCTTTTGCTTTCTCAGATACCCCCTGAGTTGCTGATACGATTGTGTCGCCTAACTTATTAAAAAAATCCATTTGTTCACCCTCCTAAACGTCTTTTTCTATATCATTTTTACCATTTATTATATACATATTCCCCTTATTTTTTCAATGCTTAATCCAGTTCATCCAAAATACTGTGGCCGATGGTCTTCTCCGGCATTTTCACATTAAAATTATCCGCTATGGTACATCCCAATATGGCAAAGGTATCTTCTTCCGGTAATGACCCTGCTCCTTTAAAGGATGGGGAATAAGCAATGAAAGGTACCTTTTCTCTGGTATGGTCGGTTCCGGTATAAGTTGGGTCATTTCCATGGTCCGCTGTAATAACCAACAAATCCTCCGGTCCTAGTAGTGGCAGCAGTTCTCCCAGCTTAACATCAAACCGCTCTATCTCTTCCCCATAACCGATTGGATTTCTCCGATGCCCCCAGAGAGCATCAAAATCCACAAGATTCACAAAACACAGTCCGGTAAAATCTGTTTTTGCAATTTCAATGGTCTGTTCCATTCCGTGAACACTGCTTTTTGAGCGATAGCTTTTAGTGATTCCCTCGCCTACAAAGATATCATTGATTTTTCCCACAGAAATTACATCATATCCATTTTCTTTCAATGCATTTAAAGCGGTAGGACCTGTGGGTTTTAACGCATAATCATGTCGGTTGCTGGTTCTGACAAACTCATCTTTTTTCTTTCCCACATAAGGTCTGGCTATGACACGACCCACCCGCCATTCATCTTTCATGGTGAGCTCTCTTGCGATTTCACAATAATGGTAAAGGTTCTCCAGTCCCATGGTCTCCTCATTACCACAAATCTGTAACACAGAATCCGCGGAAGTGTAAACTATCATGGAACCGTTATTGATTTCCTCCTCTGCCAGTTCCTCCAATATCTCTGTGCCACTGGCAGCCTTATTTCCGATAATCTTTCTTCCGCATCTGCGCTCCAGCTCCTGAATCAATTCCGGTGGAAAACCTGTCTCTGTAAAGGTGATAAAAGGTTTTTCCGTGTAAATCCCCATCATCTCCCAATGACCGGTCAT
>JALELK010000015.1 GCA_022768745.1 Lachnospiraceae bacterium | reverse complement strand
TTCCATCACAGCATGAAGTTCATACTGTTCTGCTTCCGTCAGGAAGGAAATTTCCACCGCTGAACGAATTGCAAGCAGCTCCCGGTCAACCATATCCAAAATCTTTGGAATCAATTTTGTCAGACGGATATATCTTTTAATTTGTGTCACACTTTCCCCCACCATCCGGGCAAGCTGTTCATTGCTGCGATTGTTTTCCATATACTTCGGTCCCAATGGGTCCGAAGTCATATTAATCTGAATAAAAGAAAAAGACTCTTACCTCTCAGAAATCCTGTAGGTGCGAAACTCATATATCTCGCAAAGTGCCTAAAACAAAGGACTTCTACGAATTCACCCGATGTAGACAACACACGACTTCGACATGCATACTATGGCAAAACTGATCCACCGGACGCACTCTTTTTAACTCATACTCCTGCTGCAAAAACAATTTCAAATCCCTTGCCAAAGTGGCGGAATCGCAACTCACATAAACAATTCGTTTTGGAGCTGCCTCTAAAATAGTCTCCACACAGACCTCATTCAGACCCTTTCTGGGTGGATCCACCACAATTACATCCGGGTGCCTTCTTTCACTCTGCTCCTGCTCCATCCACCGGGGAACCACTTCCTCCGCCCTGCCAACGTAAAACTCGGCATTTTCTATGTGATTGGCTGCCGCATTTTTTCTGGCGTCTTCAATAGCCTCCGGAACAATCTCCACACCATAGACCTGTTTTGCCTCTCCTGCCAGAAACAAGGTGATGGTGCCGATACCACAGTACAAATCCCAGACCACCTCTTCTCCGGTAAGTCCCGCATAATCCAGTGCTATACTGTATAGCTTTTCTGTCTGTATCGGATTTACCTGGTAAAAGGATCTGGCAGAAATCATAAAATCCACCCCCTGACCGATAGATTCAAAGATACCGAGAGAGGTTTCACTCATTCGATGAATACAGTCCGTAATCGTCCGTTCACCCCAGAGAAGCTTTGTCTCCTGTCCCAGAATCACATTGGTATTCTCAGTATTTACATTCAGGGAAATGCTCCTCATCCCCTTGATATCCTTCAAAGATTCAATCAGCCTTGAAACCTCCGGAAGGCTTTCTCCGTTCACCACAAGACAAACCATAATCTCTCCACTGGTAAACCCCTTCCGTATCAAAATATGACGCAATCGTCCTTTTCCGGTTTCCTCATTGTAAGGCTTCACACCACACGCATCCATATAAGATTTGATGCAGTTTAAAATCTGTGCATTTTCTTCTACCCCCAGATAACAGTCCTCCACCGGAATCACCTGGTGACTTCTGGCGGCATAAAACCCAAAAACCGTATTGCCCTCTCTATCCGTTCCCACCGGAAACTGGGCTTTGTTACGATAACGGAAAGGTTCCTCCATGCCCACGATTGGCTCCATCACTTTATCCAGCGTTTCCGGAGCAACCCCTCCGATTCGACTCAGATTATTCCACACTTTTTTCTGTTTCAGTTCCAGTTGCTTGGCATAAGAAACATTCTGAATCTGGCAGCCACCGCACTGTCTGGAAATAGCACATATCGGCTCCACGCGAAATTCCGAAGGCTCCAAAACCTCTATCAATCGAGCATAACCATATCCCTTTTTCAGTTTTGTGACCCCTGCCAAAATCCTGTCTCCCACTACCGCATCCTTAACAAAAAAGGTCATCCCCTCATACTTTCCAATGCCTTCTCCGTTGATGCCCATATCTTTAATTATCACTTCAAATGTGTCATTTTTTTTCATGTATATCCTCTAAGCCCTTTTGTCCTGGTTCTTCTTTTCAACCCTATGCCACCGGCATCGGCAATTTAAAATTCTTCCGGGCTGGTTCTTCTGATATTGGACTCAAACAACCGGTTGA
The DNA here is from genome assembly GCA_022768745.1 of Lachnospiraceae bacterium. Lineage (GTDB taxonomy): Bacteria > Bacillota > Clostridia > Lachnospirales > Lachnospiraceae > Pararoseburia. The sequence goes on along the minus strand of JALELK010000015.1, from coordinate 7,249 downwards.
ATCCCTGCCAACGCACATCGTTAGGTGCTACGTTACCCAACGCTTCTTTCATAGTCTCCATCTTGGCATCAATATTATCTGCAAAGCTAAGAGCCACTGCCTCAGCAATAGCCGGTTTCTTAGGTGAACCATATTCCAATTCTCCGTGATGAGCCAGAATACAGTGAATCAACTCTCTGGCTTTCACCGGTGGGAAGTTTGGAATCTGTGCAATGCTTTCCTCCACCTGTTTTGCTCCAATCATAATATGTCCCAACAACTGGCCCTCATCGGTATAATCATTCTGTGGAAATGGCGATAACTCCGTCAGTTTTCCAATGTCATGGAATACCGCTGCGGTAATCAGTAAATCCCTATCCAGCATCGGATACATCTGTGCATAAAAGTCACAGTTTTTGGTTACTCCCAGAGTATGTTCCAAAAGTCCCCCTACAAAGCCATGGTGTACACTTTTTGCAGCGGAATGAAATTTAAACTTCTTTGCAAACTCCTCCTGTCCAAAATACATATCCAAAAGACTCTGCATATAAGGTGCCTTTACAGTAGCGATAATCTCCATTAATTCCTGATACATCTCCTCGGTATCCCTAGAAGAGCATGGAAGGTAATCCGCCTCCACATACTCGCCCTCAGAGGCTACTCTCACCCGCTTTACATTAAGCTGCAAGGCTCCCTGAAACGAAGTCACATCTCCGGTTACAAATATATAATTTAACTCGTCAAAATCATCGATACCCATAGACCCCGGCTCCCAAATTTTAGCATCCAGGGTTCCTGTCTTGTCCTGAAGTGTCAGATTTTCGTAGGGCTTACCCGCCTTGGTGAGCGCCGACTGTTTCTTTCTGCACAAATACACCTCATTGACTCTTTCTCCTTCGGTAATATCTTTGATAAATCTCATTTTTTTCTCCAATCTATTTTCACTTTTTGTCTGTCCTATTTATTATACTTTGCCGCCCCCCTTGTTTCAACCATTTATAAAAGAAAGGATTTTTCTTTCCTCCGAAAATGTGTATAATATGGCTTATGAATAATAAAGTTTTATACACATTGGAATACAACAAAATAATCGAATTATTGGAGCAGAAAGCAGGCTCCGAACAGGGGAAAAAATATTGCCACAAACTTCGTCCGGTGGCAGATAAGAACCGGATTTTAAAAATGCAGACGGAGACCAAGCATGCACTGAATCGAATTTTCAAACGGGGAAGTCTGTCTCTTTCCGGTATCACAGATGTGAGAGGATACATCAAGCATCTGGAAATCGGTGGTTCCTTAAATGCTATCGAACTTTTACACCTGGCCTCCACCCTGGAGGTATGCAAACGGGCCAAGACATACGGACGCAGTGAAAATGACAGCAGTCTGGAAACTGATTCTCTGGCCGCTTACTTTAACGACCTGACACCACTGACTCCTCTCTGTGAAGAAATCAGGCATTGCATTCTCACAGAAGATACCATTGCAGACGATGCCAGCCCCGGATTGAAAAATGTCCGCCGCCAGATGAATGTTATTGTGGAAAAAATTCGTGCCCAAATGAATGGTATGTTAAACAACTCCACCACCAGAGGTTATCTCCAGGATGGAGTGATTACCATGCGAAACGGCAGATATTGTCTTCCGGTAAAGGCCGAATACAAATCCTATGTGCCCGGCATGGTCCACGACCAGTCCTCCACCGGCTCCACCATTTTTATTGAGCCTATGTCTGTGGTAAATCTTAATAACACCCTCCGGGAACTTGAATTGCAGGAGACAGAGGAAATTGAAAAAATTCTGTCTGAGCTGAGCAATCAGGTGGCAGAACACACCGATGAAATCTTACAGGACTTTTCCATCCTTTCGGAACTGGATTTCATTTTTGCCAAAGGAGAACTGGCAAAAGATATGAATGCCGTGGAGCCTCTGTTTAGTGATGACCCGGTGATTCGCCTTCGAGGTGCCAGACATCCGCTGTTGGCAAAGGATACCGTGGTTCCAATCGACATGACTTTAGGCGATGAATTTGACCTGTTGATTATCACCGGTCCCAACACCGGCGGCAAAACTGTTTCCCTAAAAACCTGTGGGCTTCTCACCCTGATGGGGCAGGCCGGTCTGCATATTCCCGCAAAGGATCGCAGCCAGTTAGCCATATTTGATGATATTTTTGCAGATATCGGAGATGAGCAGAGTATCGAACAGTCCTTAAGTACCTTCTCATCCCACATGACCAACATTGTTCGGATTCAAAAGAACATCAATAAAAACTATGACAAACGCTATCTCTGTCTTTTTGATGAACTGTGTGCCGGAACTGATCCGAAAGAAGGAGCCGCTCTCGCCACTGCTATTTTGGACCAATTACATCAACAGCATATCCTGACCATGGCAACCACCCACTACAGCGAGTTGAAAATGTATGCCCTTTCCACCCCCGGCGTGGAAAATGCCTGCTGTGAGTTTTCTCTGGAAACCTTAAGCCCTACTTATCATCTGCTGATTGGTATCCCCGGGAAAAGTAATGCCTTTGCCATTTCCAAAAAGCTGGGTCTTTCGTCGGATTTAATCGAAGTTGCCAAAGAAAAAATCGCTGAAGAGGATCAAAGCTTCGAGGACTTATTGGTGGATCTGGAACAAAAACGGGTTGCAACAGAAAAAAACAGACAATACATCAAAGCAGAGCGGACCAAAATTGAAAAACTCCGAAAAGAGTTAGACGAGAAACAGGAAAAGCTTAATGCTTCCAAAGAAAAAATCCTACGTCAGGCAAATGAAGATGCCTCTCGCATTCTTCAGGATGCCAAGCGTGTTGCCGACGAAACCATCCGGGATTTCAACAAGTTCAGTAAGAGCAATCCGGACATTGCCAAAATGGAAGCGAAACGTGCCGCTGTGGGGCAAAAGTTAAAAGACACCCAGACCAAAGCCTCCGTCTCCCCCCAAAAAACTGTGCAGGAAAATTACAATGCGCCAAAACATCTGCGGGTTGGAGATAAAGTAAAAGTTCTCAGTATGAACCTGACCGGAACGGTATACACCCTTCCAAACCAAAAGGGAGATTTGCAAGTGCAGATGGGTATTATGCGTTCCAAAGTCAATGTGAAGGATTTACTTTTACTGGAAGAGAGTGACACTGCCACCCAGGCAAAAGCCAAGGGTAAGAAATACACCGGAGGGGGAGGCTTTAACAAGGCAGCCACCATTTCACCTGAGATAAATCTTTTGGGATTGAATGGGGATGAGGCCGTGGCCAGACTGGACAAATACTTAGACGACGCCTATCTTTCCCATCTGCCCTCTGTCCGTGTAGTTCATGGCAAAGGTACCGGTGCTCTCAGAAAGGCGGTACATCAATATCTACGTCGCCAGAAAATTGTAGAAGAATTCCATCTGGCAGAATTCGGCGAAGGAGATGCCGGTGTAACGATTGTGACCTTTAAATAACAAAAGCCCTAATAATTTTATACAATTCCGGTTGCAGACTGTAAAAAACGTCGGTACTTAATGAGCAATTTGCGAATTGAGTGCCGTTACGTTTTTTCCCAAGTGAAAGCGAGTCTGCCACGGAATATATAAAGTTATTAGGGCTTATTTTGTAAGTAAATTATTTTTTAACCGAATACCGCTCTGTAGTCTGCCTGAAATTTTTCAATTCCGGCATCGGTAAGGGGATGCTTTGTCATCTGCTCGATTACCTTGTATGGCACTGTTGCAATGTCTGCTCCTGCCAATGCACAATCGGTAACATGAATCGGATTACGGATAGAAGCAGCAATAATCTCTGTCTCATATCCATAATTATCAAAAATAGTAACAATGTCACTGATTAAGTCAATACCCGGCTGACTGATGTCATCCAATCTGCCCAGGAAAGGTGAAACATAAGTAGCACCTGCCTCTGCAGCCAACAACGCCTGGTTTGCGGAGAAAATCAAAGTAACGTTTGTCTTTATCCCTTCTGCAGAAAGAACTTTAACAGCTTTCAATCCTTCCACTGTCATTGGAATCTTTACCACCATATTGGGGTGAATAGCTGCGATTTCTCTACCTTCTTTAATCATACCCTCAGCATCCACTGTGGTTGCCTTTACCTCTCCGCTAATCGGGCCATCCACGATTGATGTGATTTCCTTGATTACCTCGTTAAAATCTCTTCCTTCTTTTGCAATCAATGATGGATTTGTCGTCACACCGCAAATCACTCCCATATCGTTTGCTTTTCTGATATCGTCCACATTGGCAGTATCAATAAAAAACTTCATATTTCGTCCCTCCTAAACTTAGTTTTCAATTTCTGCCCCTATTGTAGGAAATCCAATTTCATTTTTCAATCCAGTTTCCCTATTGCAGTAAAAAATCAAACCAAGTTCTGACAAAAATTACACTGGGTTTCTCAGTCCCTCCCTCCCCCGCCTTGGCTGGTGCCCCCTCTCGCATGGTCCCTGCTTCTTTTTCACTTTAAGCTGATTCGTCTATGTCTCTTAAAGTGCATTTTGTTTGTTAGTAAACTGTCTTTACATAGCTTCGACTACCGCTAGGAATGTGTCCGTCTGAGGCAGATATTTAAGACTACGCTTATAAGAGATTCTAAGAACTTGGATTAACAAATGTATTTAAGATTAGCAACCGGCATAAACGCACATCCTTGTGCGGTTATGCCTTTCGGGTACATCCATGTACCCTCATTGCCGGTTAAAGTCCAAGTTCTAAGAATCTCTAATGCGCTTCGTAATCATATCTGCCAGCAGACGAACATCATTCCGCGGCTGTCGAACTTTGTAAAGACAGTTTTTATAGTGGAAAACAAAATGCACTTTTTAGAGACACACGAAGAAGCATCGTGATAAAAGAAGCAGGGACCATACGAGAGGGGGCGCCAGCCAAGGCGGGACGAGGGAGCGGGATACTGAGACCTCAGTGTAATTTTGTGCATAAAAAAACCTCCTGAGGAATTTCCTCAAGAGGTTTAATTTTGTATAGATTATACTAACTCAAGAACTACTTCCATAGCACCGTCACCCTTACGAGGTCCGATTTTGATAATTCTTGTGTATCCACCGTTACGATCAGCATACTTAGGAGCAATCTCCTCGAATAACATCTTAGGCATATCAACTTCCTTGATGTCCTTCTTCATAGTTCCTGCTGTCTTAACAGGATATAATACCTTGAGCATTTCTCTTCTTGCATGAAGACGAGAAGGCTGGTCTTTCTTGATGGTCTTGTCTACAGTATCATATACTGTAACTTTCTTTCCATCAACAACTTCCTTTACTCTCTTGCCATCTTTGTCCTTGCGGGCAACCTTAGCCTGTACAGTAACTTCATCGAAGTTGTCTTTTTCTCTGATTGCCATAGCGATAACGCCTTCAGCGATCTTCTGAACTTCCTTAGCCTTAGCTTCTGTAGTAACGATTCTTCCATGATACAAAAGGTTAGTTACCTGATTTCTCAGTAATGCCTTTCTCTGTGAAGATGTTCTGCTTAATTTTCTATACTTTGCCATTTTATTTTCCTCCTATGAGATGGTTCGCTCTGCCACGCCTTTTGGTCTTATTGGCAGGGTGCATGGTAATACCATCTTCTATTGCTGGAATTTCACGCCTGTGGTCTTATTGAAACTCCGTTGTTAATTACTCTTCTCCAACACGAAGCTGAAGTCCTAACTCATTTAACTTAGCTAATACTTCTTCCAAAGACTTGCGTCCAAGGTTACGAACCTTCATCATATCGTCCGCTGTCTTGTTACACAACTCTTCTACGGTATTGATACCTGCTCTCTTCAAGCAGTTGTATGAACGAACAGATAACTCTAATTCGTCAATGTTCATGTCCATTACCTTACCCTTAGGATCGTTTGGCTTCTCAGCCATAACGTCAGCCTCAATACCGCGCTCAGACAAGTCTACAAAGAGACTCAAATGCTCGCTTAATACCTTTGCAGCCAAGCTGACTGCCTCTTCCGGCTGAATGGTTCCGTTGGTGTATACATCCAAAGTAAGCTTATCATAGTCAGTAATCTGACCTACACGAGTATTTTCTACCTTAAGGTTTACTCTCTCGATTGGCGTGTAGATAGAATCTACAGCAATAACACCGATTGGTGTATCCTCTGTCTTGTTTTTGTCAGAGCTGATATATCCTCTGCCCTTTGTAATGGTAAGTTCCATATACAATCTGCTATCTGCACCGCCATTTAAGTTGGCAATTACAAGGTCAGGATTCATGATTTCGATATCAGAATCCACCTGAATATCACCAGCCTTGACAACGCCTTCGCCTTCAAACTCGATGTAAGCAATCTTAGGATCATCTGATGTAGAGTTATTGCGGATAGCCAAATTCTTGATGTTCATAATGATTTCTGTAACATCTTCCTTAACACCAGGAATTGAGCTGAACTCATGCAATACGCCTTCGATTTTCACCTGGCTTACAGCAGCACCCGGCAAAGAAGAAAGCATAATTCTTCTAAGTGAATTTCCAAGTGTTGTACCATAGCCTCTTTCCAAAGGTTCTACAACAAATCTTCCGTATTTCTTGTCTTCTGAGATTTCTGCAATCTCAATGTTTGGTTTTTCGAAATCGAACACTAGGTCGCCCTCCTTATAATGTTTACTCTATGAATAGTTGCTATTCTACAATTTATTACTTAGAGTATAACTCGACGATAAGCATTTCATCAACTGGAACATCAATCTGATCTCTGTTAGGTAACTCTTTTACAGTTCCCTGTAACTTCTCAAGATCAACATCAATCCACTCTGGAACAACTCTTCCGTTTGTTACCTCTACGATATCTTTAAATCTCTGAAGACCCTTCTTGTTCTCACGAACTTCGATTACATCCCCAGCCTTTACAAGGTATGAAGGAATGTTTACAGGCTTACCGTTTACCAAAAACATCTTGTGATCAACAACCTGACGTGCTTCTCTACGAGTTCTTGCAAATCCCATACGGAATACTACATTGTCCAAACGGCTCTCAAGAATGGTCATAAGGTTTTCACCAGTCATACCTTTCTTTCTGTCCGCGATGTCATAGTAGTTACGGAAAGGCTTCTCTAATACACCATAGATAAATTTAGCCTTCTGCTTCTCTCTCAACTGAAGACCGTACTCTGATGTCTTCTTTCCGGATCTCTTTAACTGTCTATTTGATTTCTTGTCAACTCCCAAGTATGCAGGCTCTAAACCAAGTGATCTACATCTCTTGAGAATTGGAGTTCTATTCACTGCCATCTTAGATAATCCCTCCTATTAT
>JALELK010000005.1 GCA_022768745.1 Lachnospiraceae bacterium | reverse complement strand
ACTTTTGTGTCCGGGCATCGTTTCGACTGCAAACTTATGTTGCACCTCTGTCACAGACACCCATCAGACTTTCTAGTCTGCCTAAGCGGGGTGCTTCACAAATTTTATTGTGCCCGCTCTTGGTTATGTCACCCACAGAAGATTTCATCTCTGCACTACGTAATACGGGCGCAAACACAAACCGCGGGCACGGTATTGTTCATCACCCCGCATAAGGCAGACACGAAACCCTTCAAAGGGTGTTCTGTGTCCAGAGATGCAACATAAGTTCCTGTCGAAACTTGAACGGACATAAATCATAAGAAAAGGGAATGCGCCCTTTCTTACAAATTTACAATTTTGGATAGTGAGTGCCGGCGGAAAGGCGGCTATACCCCGGTGGTTCCCTACGGCGGCTTGGTAAATGGCGAATAATCGTTGTTAAAGAGGAGAAAAGAGATGTATGTGATTGTCGGACTGGGAAATCCCGGTTTAAAATATGAAAAAACCAGACATAATGTGGGCTTTGATGTCATAGACTTATTGGCAGAGAAGTACGGGATTGATGTCAGTGAGAAAAAGCATAAGGCACTGATTGGGAAGGGGCGTATCGGTGGGAGTCCGGTGATTTTGGTGAAACCCCAGACCTTTATGAATTTGAGCGGAGAGAGCGTGGGAGATATTTTGCATTTTTACAAGCTTGACCCGGAGGAGGATTTGATTGTTATTTCAGATGATGTGACCTTGGATCCGGGAACCACGAGAGTCCGCAGAAAAGGAAGTGCCGGAGGACACAATGGGTTGAAAAATATTATTGCCCATACACATACAGAGGGCTTTAAGAGAGTGAAGGTGGGGGTAGGAAAATTGCCTCCTCATGGAGATATGGTGGCCCATGTGCTGGGACGGTTTACGGAAAGCGACCGTAAGCTGGTGGAAAAATCCTACCAAAGAGCCATTGCTGCGGTGGAGTGCATGGTGGATGGTGACATTGAAAAGGCTATGAATTTGTATAACGGAAAAGTGGAAGAATAAATGAAAGCATTTCTGAGTCCTTTTGAGGCCATGCCTCAGATGGAAGAGTTAAAAGAAAAATTGTATAAGGACAACCAAATCTATGAGGTTTCAGGAGTGATTGACACACTGAAGCCGCATTTGATTTATGGACTTGGAGACAGGGCAAAGGTAAAATTGATTGTCACCTTTGATGAACTGCGGGCAAAACAGTTGATGGAGGGATATGAGTTTTTTCAGGAAAATGTGCTGTATTATCCTGCCAGGGATTTGTTGTTTTACCAGTCGGATATTCACAGCAATGCCATGACCAGAGAACGGCTTTCTGTGGTGCAGGCACTTTTACAGAAGGAGCCGGTTACCGTGGTTACTACCATTGACGCCCTGATGAATAAAGTGCCGGAGCTTTCTTCCTATGAGAGAGGGATTTTTAAGATTTCCATGGAGGATACGGTGGATTTGGAGGAAATGCGCCGTCATCTGGTAATGCTTGGATATGAGAGCGTGTCCCAGGTGGAGCATCCGGGAGAGTTCGCTGTCCGGGGAGGAATTGTGGATATTTTTCCCCTGACCAGAGAAAATCCTGTCCGTATGGAGTTGTGGGGAGATGAGGTGGACTCCCTGAGAACTTTTGATGTGGTTACACAGAAATCCTTGGAATCCATTGATGAGGAAGTGATTTATCCTGCCATAGAACTGGTGCTGGACGAAAACCAGATTGAGACCGGTTTAAAAAAGATGGAGCAGGATGCGGACCGGTTGTATCAAAAATTCCGCAAGGAGATGAAAACTGAGGAGGCACACAGGATAAAATCCAATGTCACCCAGCTGGTGGAGGAAACCAGAGAGTGGGGACTGGGTACCGGCTTAGAAACCCATTTAAATTATTTTACAGAAAATGCCGTGAGTTTGTTGTCCTATTTTCCGGAAGATACCATTGTTTTTCTGGATGAGCTGGTGCATCTGGACGAGAAGGGAAAATTGGTGGAGCAGGAGTTTACTGACAGTATGACCCATCGCTTGGAGGGAGGACACTGTCTGCCGGGACAGCTGGAAATGTTGCTTCCTGTCTCCACAATTTTCGGGGGCTTTCAAAAGTTTTCCGGAGTGGTGCTCTCCACTTTGGATAGCAGGGAAGGGCTGTTAAAAATAGCGGGACATTATGGAATTCGTGCAGTGTCCGTAGGTAGTTACAATAGCCAGTTTGACCTTTTGGTGAAGGATTTAAAAAGATTCCGGAAACAAAAATATCGGATGATTCTCCTGTCGCCATCCAGAACCAGGGCAAAGCATTTGGCAGAGCTGTTGATGGATGAAGATTTAAATGCTTTTTATACAGAGGATTACGATCATGGGATACACCCCGGAGAGATTATGGTTATGTGCGGTAATCTCTCCAGAGGTTATGAATTCCCGGAGGTTGGATATGTAATTCTCTCTGAACAGGATATTTTTGGCAGCAGAGCAAAGAGAAAAAAGAAAGCCAAAAAATATGAGGGGGAGCATATAGCCAGCTTCTCCGATTTGGAAGTGGGAGATTATGTGGTCCATGAAAATCATGGCCTGGGCATCTATCAGGGATTTGAGAAGATAGAAGTGGACAAGGTGATGAAGGACTATATCAAGATTTCCTATGCCAAGGGAGGAAACTTATATATTCCTGCCACCCAGCTGGATGCTATACAAAAGTATGGGGACCACGAGGGGAAAAAGCCGAAGCTAAACACTTTGGGAACCCAGGACTGGGTGAATACCAAGGCAAGAGTCCGGGCAGCAGTAGGCGTGGTAGCCAAAGAACTGGTGGATTTGTATGCTCTTCGTCAGCAGGACAATGGTTATGTCTATGGTCAGGATACCGTCTGGCAAAAGGAGTTTGAGGAGACGTTTCCCTATGAGGAGACAGAGGGTCAGATCCGTGCCATCGAGGCGGTAAAGAAAGATATGATGAGTCCAAAGATTATGGATCGGTTAATCTGCGGAGATGTGGGCTACGGCAAGACAGAGATTGCCTTAAGGGCTGCCTTTAAGGCGGTGCAGGACGGAAAACAGGTGGTGTATCTGGTGCCTACTACCATTCTTGCCCAGCAGCATTACAATACCTTTTTGCAGAGGATGTCCCATTATCCTGTGAATGTGGGACTGATGTGCAGATTTGTCAGCCCGAAAGAACAGAAAAAGACCATTGAGGGATTGAAAAATGGCAGTGTGGACATTGTGATTGGAACCCATCGACTGCTCTCTAAAGATGTTTCTTATAAGGATTTAGGACTTTTGATTATCGATGAGGAACAGCGCTTTGGGGTCAATCACAAGGAGCAGATAAAGCGGATGAAAAAGAACGTGGATGTCCTCTCTCTATCAGCCACACCGATTCCCAGAACTCTGCATATGAGCCTGATTGGTGTCAGAGATATGAGCGTGTTGGAGGAGGCTCCTATGGAGCGTCAGCCCATTCAGACCTTTGTGTTTGAGTACAATGAGGAGATGATTCGGGAAGCCATTGTCCGGGAGATGGCCAGAGGAGGTCAGGTGTACTACGTGTTTAACCGGGTGAATCAGATAGCAGATGTGGCGGCTAAAGTGGAATCTTTGGTGCCGGAGGCAAATGTGGCTTATGCCCACGGAAAAATGTCTGAGAGCCGGTTGGAAAAAATTATGTATGGATTTATCAATCAGGAGATTGATGTGCTGGTGTCCACCACAATCATAGAGATTGGTCTGGACATATCCAATGTAAATACCATTATTATTCACGATTCCGACCAATTGGGATTGTCCCAGCTTTACCAGTTGAGAGGCAGAGTGGGACGAAGCAACCGGAGTGCCTATGCATTTTTGATGTATAAACGGGACAAAATGTTAAAGGAAGTAGCAGAAAAACGTTTGGCGGCAATCAAAGAATTCACAGACCTTGGAAGTGGATTTAAAATTGCCATGAGAGATTTGGAAATCCGCGGAGCCGGTAATATGCTGGGTCAGGAACAGCATGGACATATGGCGGCTGTGGGTTATGATTTGTACTGTAAAATGTTAAACGAAGCTGTCAAGCGGGAAAAAGGCGAGGTGTTGGAGGAACACTTTGACACTACGGTGGATTTGGAGATGGATGCATACCTGCCGGAAAATTATGTGTCCAGTGAGATGCAACGGCTGGATCTCTATAAGCGGATTGCAGAGATTCATTCCCAGGAGGAAAGGGACGAAATGTTGGATGAGCTGATTGACCGTTTCGGAGAGCCGGGAAAACCGGTGCAGAATCTTTTGTATATCGCCATGCTTCGCACCAAGGCCCATGAGGCTTTTGTGGTGGACATCAAACAAAATGCAGAGATGATTGTCTTTACTATGTTTGAGCGGGCGCCGATTGACCCAACGGCGATACCGGCATTGGTGGAAAAATATAAACCCTATGTGAAGTTCCAGGCAGATGCAAAACGACCGGCATTTCTGTATTATTACAAAAAGAATTCCAGAATACGTCCGAAGGATATACCGGAAATTCTTATGAATTTTGTAAAGGAATTGCAAGGGTTGAGCAAAACGACTATAATGGATACGTCACAGAAAAGATAAGGAGAAACAGTGTCATGAAAAACAAGTGCTTGAAAACAGTATTAGCAGTCGCTATGGCGGGAGCAGTACTTTTTACCGGTTGTGGAATCAATAAAAATGCCACGTTAGTAAATATAGATAAAGGAAAAGATACCATTTCTATGGGTTATGGCAATTTCTATGCCCGCTTTACCCAGTCCATGTATGACGGAATGTATTCCGGATATATTGGGGACGAGATGTGGAGCCAGAAGCAGGGCGACCAGACCATGGAGGAACTGGTAAAGGAAAACATCCTCACATCTATGGAAGAGGGATATGTGCTTCAGAAGCATGCAGAGGAATATGATGTGAAGCTTTCTGATAAGGAAAAGAAGGCCATCACAAAGGCTGCAAAAAAATTCATTAAGAACAATGAGAAAGACACCCTCAAAGAGATGGGGGCAACGCAGGAGTATGTAGAGCAGTACCTTACAGAGCAGACCATCGTGAAAAAAATGGAGGCTGTCATCAAAGCAAAAGCAAAGGTTTCCGTTTCCGATGAGGATGCGGCTCAAAAAGCAATTTCCTATGTAAAGTTTAGCACGGCTGATACCAAAGATTCCAGCGGAAAGACAGTGGAAGTCACCAAAGAACAGAAAAAGGAAATGAAGGCCCAGGCTAAGAGTCTGGCAGGAGCAGAAAACTTCGACGAAGCTGCCCAGGCAGCAGGAGTAGAGGTTAAGACCACTACCTATGGTAAGGACGACTCCAGCTTAGATGAGGCTGTCACAAAGGCGGCAGATGCATTGGAAGTGGGACAGGTTTCAGATGTTATTGCGGTAAAGAACGTCGGATATTATGTAGTTCGTCTTGACAGCCAGTATGATGAAAAGGCCACTGCAAAGAAGAAGGCTTCTCTGGAAGAGGAGCAGCGAAGCAAAGCCTACAACAAGCAGGTGGAGAGTTGGAAAAAGAAAATCACCTGGAAGGTGGACAAAAAACAGTGGGCAAAAGTAAAATTTGATACCATGTTTGAGGCAAAATCTACCGAAGGAAATAAATAAAACTTAGAGCAAGGGGATTTCCCCTTGCTTTTACTTATCTTGGAGAGGTTATGAAGTTTTTATTAAATTATCTGAAAGAGTACAAAAAGGAAAGCATATTGGCTCCCGTCTTTAAAATGATGGAAGCCATTTTTGAGTTATTGGTGCCACTGGTGATGGCATCTATCATTGATGTGGGAATTGCAAACCGTGATGTGTCCTATGTGATTCGTATGAGTCTGGTGCTGGTACTTCTGGCCGTTGTGGGATTGGCATTTGCCATTACAGCCCAGTATTTTGCGGCGAAAGCGGCCATCTTTTCTGCATCAAAAATGAGAGAGGATTTGTTTTATCATATTATGGATATGTCTGCAGAGAGCCATAGCTCTCAGGGTAGTTCAGCTCTGATTACCAGAATTACCTCGGACATTAACCAGTTGCAAAACGGAATCAATATGTTTTTGCGACTGTTTTTGCGCTCACCTTTTATTGTGTTTGGAGCAATGATTATGGCTTGGACCATCCGGGCAAAGGCGGCTATTATTTTTGCCATCATTATTCTATGCTTGTCCTTGGTGGTCTACGGAATTATGAAGTCCACCCTTCCTATTTTTGCTACGGTGCAGAAGAAACTGGAAAAAGTATTTCTTTCTGTGGGAGAAAACTTAGAGGGGGCAAGGGTAATCCGTGCCTTTGGAAACCAGGAAGAGCAGTTGCAGGATTTCAGGGAAAAAACCGGAAGTCTCTATGCGGACCAGATTCATGCGGGAAAGATTTCAGCACTTCTAAATCCGGTGACTTATGTGCTGGTAAACTTAGGAATTGTTTTACTTCTCTGGGTGGGAGCTGACTGGGTAGGCGCAGGAATCCTGGCAAAGGGTGAAGTGGTTGCCCTGGTGAATTATATGTCACAGATATTGGTGGAACTGATAAAACTGGCAAACCTGATTGTTATCCTTATGCGATGTGTGCCATCGGTAGGGCGTGTGGCTGAAGTGATGGATATGCAGGCGGATCAGCGAAGAGTTGCACAGAAGGATACCACAGAGGAAAAGGAAATTGCTTTGAAATTTGAGGATGTTACTTTTTGTTATCCGGGTTCATCGGAGCCATCTTTGGCAAATATTTCCTTCGAGGCAAAAGAACATGAGCGAATCGGTATTATTGGAGGAACAGGTTCCGGAAAGTCCACCGTTTTGCAGTTGATGATACATGCCTATGATGCCACTTCCGGCAGGGTAACCCTGTTTGGAGAAGATGTGGCATCCTATACAGATGAAGAACTGGAAAAAAAGATTGGAATGGTCTTCCAGAAGGCAGTGCTGTTTACAGGAACCATTCGGGAAAATATCATTTTTGGCAGAGACGGAATTACCGAGAAAGATGTAGAGGATGCTTTACAGTGGGCACAGGCAAAGGATGTGGTTCAGGCAAAGGAAAAGGGCCTGGACGAGGAAGTGTTGCAAGGCGCAAGAAACTTTTCCGGAGGACAGAGACAGCGGCTTACCATTGCAAGAGCGCTGGCGGGAAAACCGGATTTGATTTTGCTGGATGATGCCTCCTCAGCGCTGGATGCGTCTACAGATGCCAGACTGAGAAAGGATTTGGCGGAACTTCCATGGAAACCGACAGTGGTTATTGTATCCCAGAGGGCATCCTCTGTTATGGATGCGGACCGGATTTTGGTGTTGGATAACGGAGAATGTGTAGGCTGGGGAACCCACCGAGAGCTGTTACAATCCAACGAGGTTTATCGGGAGATATATCATTCACAATTCCCGGAAGAGGATGGTGAGCAGAATGAGTAAAAAAATAGATAAAAAACAAACCCAAATTATAAAAAGAGTGTTACAGGAATTGAAACCTTACCGGTTTCACCTGATTGCCAGCCTGATTTGTGCGGCTTTTACCGTGGTGTTTACATTGATGATTCCGGTATATATCGGTGAAGCAGTGGACTGTATGGTGGGAGTGGACAATATTGATACAGCTGGTTTGTGGAAGATTGTAGGGAAGATGGCATTTGCGATTGCCGGAACTTTTATTTTCCAGTGGATTATGAACCGGTTGAATAATTATGTGACCTATGATGTGACGAAAAATATGAGACAGAAGGCCTTTGATAAAATGATGATTATGCCTATCCGACATATTGACGGACACTCTCATGGGGATTATATGAGTCGTATTACCACAGATGCAGATGTATTTTCTGATGGATTGCTTATGGGATTCAGCCAGTTGTTTACCGGTGTTTTAACGATTTTGGGAACCATTATTTTTATGGTCCGTGTGAATGCAGTAATTGCATTGGTGGTGATTGTGTTTACACCGGTGTCTCTTCTGGTGGCAAAATTTATTGCCCAGAAAACCTATGCAATGTTTCAGCTTCAGGCAAAGAACAGAGGAGAGCAGACCAGCTATGCCAATGAGATGATTGAGCAACAGCGGGTGGTTGCAGCTTTTGCCTACAGAGAAAATGCCAAAGAGGAATTCAGCGTGTTGAATCAGAAACTGGCAGACAGCTCTTTAAAGGCAACCTTTTTCTCATCCATTACCAATCCTGCAACCAGATTTGTCAACAGTCTGATTTACAGTGGTGTAGGTGTGGCAGGAGCACTTTTGGCTATCTCCGGTGGAATCAGTGTGGGGGGACTCACCAGTTTTTTGGCATATGCCAGTCAATATGCGAAGCCTTTCAACGAAATCTCCGGAGTGGTGACGGAACTCCAGAATGCCTTGGCCTGTGGTGCCCGTATTTTTGAGATGATGGATGAAAAACCAGTGGAGGAAAGTGATGAGAACTTCCTTCAGAATGTAGAGGGAACTATAGAGTTTTCGGATGTCTCCTTCTCCTATGACCCGGCGAAGCCGTTGATAGAACATTTGAATTTGTCCATCAAGCCGGGATGGCGTGTGGCAATTGTTGGTCCTACCGGAAGCGGAAAGACCACCTTGATTAACCTGCTGATGCGTTTCTATGAGATTACCGGGGGAAGCATTACCATTGACGGAGTGGATATCCGCAGTATCACCAGAAAAAATCTGAGAGAACAGTTTGGAATGGTGTTGCAGGAGACATGGCTTATGGAGGGAACCATCCGGGACAACCTTTTGGTGGCAAATCCTGACGCCACCCAGGAAGAGATGGTAGCTGCGGCAAAAATGTCCCATGCCCACGGATTTATCAAACGACTTCCCCAGGGATACGATACCTTTATTACCAGTGATGATGGAAGTTTATCCCAGGGAGAACGGCAGTTGTTATGTATTACCAGAGTGATGCTGGCGTTGCCGCCGATGTTGATTTTGGATGAGGCTACTTCTTCCATTGATACCCGAACGGAGATGAAGATACAGTCAGCCTTCCAGACTATGATGGAGGGCAGGACTTCCTTTGTGGTTGCCCACAGATTGTCTACCATTCGAGAGGCAGATGTCATCCTCTATATGCAGGATGGGAAAGTTTTGGAACAGGGAAATCACAAAGAACTCTTGGCAAAAGGCGGATATTATGCTAAATTGTATCGGAAGCAGTTTGGTTTGGAAGAGTAACATAAGATTATGTAGCGCATATTATACTATATGTGGTATACTGATTTTGTGTAACTACATGAAACATTTTTTCGAGGTGTGTTATGGAGCAGTTTGTAATAAAAGGTGGAAATCCTATTGCCGGAGAAGTTGAAATTGGCGGCGCAAAAAATGCGGCCCTGGCTATTCTTGCAGCGGCAATTATGACGGATGAAACTGTGACGATAGATAATTTGCCGGATGTAAGGGATATCAATATTATGTTGGATGCCCTCAGTGACATCGGGGCAATTGTAGAACGCATTGGCAGACATACAGCCAGAATTAACGGCTCAACCATTGGTCAGCTCAGTGTGGATTATGAGTATATTAAAAAGATTCGCGCTTCCTACTATTTGTTGGGAGCTTTACTTGGAAAATATAAAAAGGCGGAAGTGGCATTGCCGGGAGGCTGTGTCATCGGAAGTCGCCCTATTGATTTACATGTAAAAGGATTCAGAGCCTTGGGAGCAGAGGTGGATATCAGTTATGGTCTGATTTCTGCAAAGGCTGAGAGGTTAGTTGGAAATCACATCTATATGGATAAGGTTTCCGTGGGAGCTACCATCAATGTAATGATGGCTGCCGCTTTGGCTGATGGCAAGACCGTGATTGAGAATGCGGCAAAGGAGCCCCATGTGGTGGATGTAGCCAATTTCTTAAACAGTATGGGAGCCAACATCCGAGGTGCCGGAACCGATGTGATTCGTATTGTAGGGGTGGAAAAACTTCATAAATCAGAGTATTCTGTGATTCCTGATCAGATTGAGGCGGGAACTTTTATGTGTGCCGCAGCAGCTACAGGGGGAGATGTTCTTCTGAAAAATGTGATTCCAAAGCACTTGGAGGCAACCTCTGCCAAGTTGATTGAGGCCGGTTGTGAAATTGAGGAGTTTGATGATGCAGTGCGTATTGTGGCAAACAAGGGCTTGCACCATACCCAGATTACAACCCTTCCGTATCCGGGTTATCCTACAGATATGCAGCCACAGATGGCAGTGGTCTTGGGAATTGCCGAGGGTACCAGCACAGTGACCGAGAGTATTTTTGAAAATCGTTTCAAATATGTGGATGAGTTATCCCGTATGGGAGCGGACATTCGGGTGGAGAGTAATATCGCCATTATCCGTGGAGTAAAGAAATACACCGGAGCTAGAGTTTGTGCTCCTGATTTGCGAGCAGGTGCGGCTTTGGTTATCGCAGGAATGGCGGCAGACGGAATCACTATTGTGGATGATATTCATTTTATCCAGAGAGGTTACGAGGATTTCGAGAAAAAATTGAGAAGTCTGGGTGCTCAGATTGAGAAGACCAGTTGTGATAAGGAAATCCAGAAGTTTATTCTTCAGGTTTCATAGGATAAATCCATCGGTCAGATAAATTTATGAAAAAATAAACCCGTCATTGAAAAATCAATGGCGGGTTTTCTTATGCATAAAATTGATTTAAAGGATGGAGTTTATGGAGATATCTTTGTTTTCTCCTCTGGATAAATCCATCAGGACTCCGTTATCCGTCTCAATAATTGGCCGGGATAATTTGTGCTTATTTAAAAATACCACACGTCCCACTCTGCCATCGGATAGAAGAACACGGCTGTTGTTATAGCAACCGGCAACTCTCTCTAAGAAGGTGAAGATAACGTTTGGATTGTATTTCTGGAAACCATCCTGCTCGAAAGCGGCAATCACCTGAAAGGCACACTTAGGAGCACGGTATGCTCTGGCAGCGGTCATAGCGTCATATACATCGGCAATGGCAACGATTGAGGCAAAGAAATCAATCTCATCGGATTCCAGACCTCTGGGATAACCGGAACCATCAAAACGCTCATGGTGTTGCAGTGCGGCCAGCTTAATTCGGGTATCCAGATTTGTCTGACTTAAAATCTTGTGGCCTAACTTGGCATGACTGCGAATCAAATCAAATTCTTCATCGGTTAATTTTCCCTGTTTATTTAAAATCTCCTCCGGAATCTTGACTTTTCCAATGTCGTGGAGAAGTCCTGCCATAGTCAGAGTGTCCAAATCCGCCTTGTTAAGGTGAAGCCATTTGCCGATGGCTCTGGAAATCAGTGCCACATTTAAACAGTGGGCATAGGTACTGTCCTCCACAGCGCGCATGGTATGTATCATGTCGAAAATCTCCAGAGAAGTTTTGGAAGAAAACAGTGTCTCTGCGTTTTTAATCAGCTCGTTACATGCAGTGGATGGATCCCCATCGATAATCCCTTGAAATGTATTTTGCAGGGCAATAATATTTTTTGAATAATTTGCCTGAAACTCATGATATTTAGGAGTGGTCCTTATGTGCTGGGAATAGGAATGGGTGGTATCTATCTGAGAGGGCTGGTGAGGAGCATTTTCCTGAGGTGCTTCTGTAGAAGCCTCCTTTTCCTCTGCGGTCTCGATGGAAGTATCCACGGTTGTGTCCGTAACATTAGCGGACTCGTCAGTCACATAGACCAATGGAATTTTGTAAAAAGAAAGTCTGGCAATCAGCTGACCGGTAAGTTCTGTTCCGGCGGTGGCTACCACTTGTCCACGTTTGGTGGTAATGGCTTTCTCAACCACCATACCAGGCTTTAATTGCGATGTTGATATTTTTTTCATTGTAAACCCCCATTTGGTGTGGATTAGCAAATATAATACACACAGTTTTATTATATATGTATAAACCCTATTTTTGCAATGTTTTTTCCGTAAAAAACTTGACAAATAATGTATGGGGGTGTAAAGTCTTGTCTGACAAAGACAAAGTCAAAAAAAATTCATATTGTACTTTCTCTTATTCAGAGTGGTGGAGATACAAAGGATCGATGAAGCCACGGCAACCCCGAAATGGAAGGTGCCAACCTGAGCGAGTGACTCGAACAATAAGGGATTTGATTATCTTTGACAATTGAATCCGCTATGGCGGATTTTTTTATTTGCAAAAACGCAAAACAGAAAGGAAGAAAAAATGGAAAAATTATTATTCACTTCAGAATCAGTGACAGAAGGACATCCTGACAAGGTATGTGACGCAGTTTCTGATGCCATTCTTGATGCATGTATGGCACAGGATCCAATGAGCCGTGTTGCCTGTGAGACAGCATCTTGTACAGGATTTGTATTGGTAACAGGAGAAATCACAACAAAGGCAAAATTGGATATTCCCTCTATCGTACGTGATACCGTTCTTGAGATTGGTTATGACGATGGAAAGAAAGGTCTTGACGGAAACTCATGTGCAGTTATGGTTGCTTTGGATCAGCAGTCTGCTGATATCGCTATGGGTGTTGATAAGGCACTTGAAGCAAAGAAGGGTGATTTGACAGATGACCTTGATACAGGTGCCGGCGATCAGGGTATGATGTTTGGTTATGCAACCAACGAGACAGAGGAGTATATGCCTTATCCTATCGCTCTTGCACATAAGCTTGCTTTTCAGCTTACTAAGGTTCGTAAGGATGGTACTCTTACATACTTAAGACCAGACGGAAAGACACAGGTATCCGTTGAATATGATGAGAACAACACACCTAAGAGATTAGAGGCCGTAGTTCTTTCAACACAGCATGATGAGGATGTTACTCAGGAGCAGATTCATGAGGATATTAAGAAATATGTATTTGACCCAATTCTTCCTCAGGAAATGATTGATGATGAGACAAAGTTCTTTATCAACCCAACAGGACGTTTCGTTATCGGTGGACCTCACGGTGATGCAGGTTTGACAGGACGTAAGATTATTGTTGATACATACGGTGGAATGGCTCGTCACGGCGGCGGTGCTTTCTCCGGTAAGGACTGCACAAAGGTTGACCGTTCTGCAGCATATGCAGCTCGTTATGTTGCAAAGAACATTGTAGCAGCAGGATTGGCTGATAAGTGTGAAATCCAGTTGTCTTATGCCATCGGTGTAGCACAGCCTACATCTATTATGGTAGATACCTTTGGTACAGGAAAGCTTTCTGAGGAGAAGTTGGTTGAGATTGTTCGTGAGAACTTCGACCTTCGTCCTGCAGGAATCATCAAGATGTTAGATCTTAGAAGACCTATCTACAAGCAGACAGCAGCATACGGACACTTTGGACGTAACGATTTGAACCTTCCTTGGGAGGCTCTTGACAAGGTGGATGCATTAAAGAAATATCTTTAATCTGCCCTGTTCTGTCATAACAGAATATGATACAATAAAGTCGTGGAGAAATCGTAGGATTTTCTCCACGACTTTTTATATTGTGAGAGACAATCTATTGGGTTTACGCTTAAACGCTGTGCTGTGAATAAATTTAACTATCCCGATTGCAGACTGTAAAGGAACGTCGGTACTTAATGAGCCTTCGGGCGAATTTAGTACCGCTACGTTTCCGTCCCAAGCGAAAGCGTGTCTGCAATGGGATATGTAAATTTATTTATAAGCACAGTAGCGGATAAGAGAAAAGGAGAGGGTCATATGTATTTGGAGGTTCTTTACGAAGATGAAGACATTCTGGTTTGTTATAAACCGGCGGGGGTTGCCACACAGACCAGTAAAACCATAGAGCAGGATATGGTGAGTCTTGTGAGAAATTACCGTCTTTCCAAGGGTGAGGATAGTTATGTGGGGGTTATTCATCGCCTGGATCAGCCGGTAGAAGGAATTCTGGTGTTTGGAAAAAATGCTGCGGCATCTGCCATTTTGTGTAAGGAGTTAAAGGAGAGGCAGTTCGCCAAGCATTACCTTGCCATTGTGACCAGAGAAAACATTCCTCAGGAGGGAGTGCTGGAGGATTATGTGGTTAAGGATGGCAGAAAGGGAAGAGCCATAATTGTGGAGGAGAGTAATCCTCGGGCAAAGAAGGCGAGACTTTCCTATAAGTTGCTGGAAAAGATAGATGACCACTGTCTGTTGCAGATTAAACTGGACACAGGGCGGTTTCATCAGATTCGGGTACAACTGGCCAGCCGTACGGCTCCGATTCTAGGAGATGTGAAATACGGGGGAAGCAAAACGGGACATCCTCTTTGTCTGTGTGCATATCGTTTGCAGTTTACCCATCCGGTATCTGAGGAGGGAATGACCTTTGAGATTCGTCCTAAGGGAGAAGATTTTGCGCCTTTTATGGAACACTATATGTGCTAAAGTTTTGTGGCCTGTATAAAATGGTAAAAAGTGGGACACAGTATTCCTATGGAGCAGAAATATCATTTTATTAAGAACGGAACAAAATTGTTGGGAATTACCCTGGTGGTATTTATTTTTATGAAATGGATTCTGCCGGTGGTAATTCCCTTTTTTGTGGCATATTTCATTGCCGGGAGAGTGAGAAAATCCGGTGGGGAAAAAAGAGAAAAGTCTTTCTGCAGAATTATTCTTACCATAGGAGTCATTATCCTGATTGGAATACTTTTTTGGTATTTATCCAGAGAACTTATGGATTTATGGAAGAGAAAAGATGAATTGCTGTATTGGGAGGGAGCCAAGGAGTCAGGACTTTTTGGCAGGCTGTATGAAAAACTGATTCATCGTTTTCAGGGGGAAGCTCTTTTGGACCAGATTGCAGAAAATATGGCATCTCCTCTGGGTGGGATGAAGGATACCTTGGGAGGCTTTGTGACCATTGCGGTTACGGTGGTGGCTACCATTATTATGATTGGGGAGTACGACTCTATTCAGGAAAAACTCCAGGAAAACAGTTTCGGCAGTGTGATACTGGCTCTGGGAAAGGATTTGTCTGTGGTGGGAGGAGACTACTTGAAAGCCCAGGCCTGGATTATGCTGATTATTACAGGTATCTGTGTTCTGGCATTGATTCTGGTGAGAAATCCCTATGCAGTTTTTGTGGGGGTTATTATTGGGTTTTGTGATGCCCTTCCCTTTATCGGAACCTCCCTGATTTTTATTCCTTGGGCAGTGCTTATGTTTTTACAGAAAAAAATCTGGCTGGGAATTTACTATGTATTTTTGGCCGGGGCTACCAGTCTGCTGCGTCAGTACCTGGAGCCGAAGCTTATCGGACACCGGGTGGGGGCGAATCCTCTTATCGTCCTTATCAGTATTTATCTGGGGGTTCAGGTGTTTGGAATCTGGGGAGTGGTTTTAGGACCAGCTTCGGCTTTTTTAATCTGGGAAATCTATCGCTTTACCTAGAACCTTGACAATATCGGGGGATTTTCATAAAATTAAGAGTATTGACGATTTATAAGTAGTAAGGAGGCCATTATGGCAAAAGATAAGAAATTAGTTGAAGCGATTACTTCTATGGATGTGGATTTCGCCCAGTGGTATACCGATGTGGTGAAAAAAGCAGAACTCATGGGTTATTCCAGTGTTAAGGGATGTATGATTTTCAAGCCGGCAGGATATGCAATCTGGGAAAACATTCAAAAGGAATTGGACCGCAGATTTAAAGAAACCGGTGTGGAAAATGTATATATGCCAATGTTTATTCCGGAAAGTCTGTTGGAGAGAGAAAAAGACCATGTAGAGGGATTTGCTCCTGAGGTGGCATGGGTGACACATGGTGGATTAAATGAACTCCAGGAGAGACTTTGCGTTCGTCCTACTTCCGAGACACTGTTTTGTGATTTCTACAAAGATGAAGTACAGTCATACAGAGATTTACCAAAGTTGTACAATCAGTGGTGTTCCGTAGTTCGTTGGGAAAAGGAAACCAGACCTTTTCTTCGTTCCAGAGAGTTCTTGTGGCAGGAGGGACATACTGCACATGCCACAGCAGAAGAGGCAGAGGAGCGCACACAGCAGATGTTAAATCTGTATGCAGATTTCTGCGAGGAAGTGTTGGCAATTCCTGTGATTCGCGGTCGTAAGACAGACAAGGAAAAATTTGCCGGAGCTGAGGCTACCTATACCATTGAGGCATTAATGCACGACGGAAAGGCATTGCAGTCCGGAACAAGCCATAACTTTGGAGATGGATTTGCCAAGGCCTTTGGTATTCAGTTCACCGATAAAGATAACAAATTAAAATATGTTCACCAGACTTCCTGGGGTATGACTACCCGTTTGATTGGAGCCATCATTATGGTTCACGGTGATGATTCCGGTTTGGTGTTGCCACCTATGATTGCACCTACCCAGGTAGACATCATTCCGATTATGCAAAACAAGGAAGGCGTTTTGGACAAGGCATACGAGATAAAGGACGTGCTGGCAAAGGCCGGACTTCGTGTAAAGGTGGACGATTCTGATAAGACACCGGGCTGGAAGTTCTCTGAGCAGGAGATGAGAGGTATTCCGGTTAGAGTGGAAATGGGACCGAGAGATATCGAGAGCAATCAGGCAGTTGTGGTACGCCGTGACACCAGAGAAAAGATTACCGTTTCTATGGATGAGCTGACAGAGAAGCTGACAGAGATTCTTTCTACTATGCAGAAGGAAATGTTGGAAAATGCCAGAGCGCACAGAGATTCCCATACCTATGATGCTACCAATTATCAGGAGTTTAAGGAGATTATTGCTACAAAACCGGGATTTGTCCGTGGTATGTGGTGTGGAGATCAGGCCTGCGAGGACAAGATCAAAGAAGAGACTACAGCAACTAGCAGATGTATGCCATTTGCACAGGAAAAGATTTCCGATGTATGTGTTTGCTGCGGAAAACCTGCAAAGAAGTTAGTTTATTGGGGTAAGGCATATTAAGATGAAAATGTTGTTACCGGATGACGTAAAAAACATTATAAAGACATTGCAAAATAACGGACACGAAGCCTATGCCGTAGGCGGCTGTGTCCGCGATTTGTATTTAGGAAAAACTCCGGCTGACTGGGATATTACCACTTCAGCATCCCCGAATCAGGTGAAGGCTTTGTTTGACCACACCATTGATACGGGAATCGAACATGGAACCGTTACGGTGATGTTAAAAGGATGCGGATATGAGGTTACCACCTATCGGATTGATGGGGAGTATGTAGATGGACGCCATCCCAAACAGGTGGTTTTCACATCTATGCTTTCCGAGGATTTGAGAAGGAGAGATTTCACCATCAACGCCATGGCATATAACGATACAGAAGGTTTGGTGGATTTGTTTCAGGGACAGAAGGACCTGGAAGAAAAAATTATCCGCTGCGTAGGAGATCCCAGAGAGCGATTTTCTGAAGATGCCCTTCGTATGTTGCGGGCTCTTCGTTTTTCGGCACAGTTGGATTTTGAGATTGAAGAAAACACCTATGAAGCCATTTGTCAGTTGGCGCCAACCATTGAAAAAGTCAGCAAAGAACGGATTATGGTGGAGCTGAATAAACTGTTGGTTTCCGACCACCCGGAACGGATGCGACAGGTATATGAAACCGGTTTGACCAAGGTTTTCCTTCCGGAATTTGACGAGATGATGCACACCCCCCAACACAACAAACACCATTGTTATTCTGTGGGAGAGCATACTTTGCACACCTTATCTCACGTGGCGCCAGAGAAAATCCTTCGCCTGACAATGCTTCTTCACGATATCGGAAAACCGGCTACGAAAACCACCGATGAACAGGGACAGGACCATTTCTATCGTCATCAGGAAGTGGGCGCAGAGATGGCTGCAACCATTTTGCGGAGATTAAAATATGACAATGACACCATTGCGACAGTGAAGCGCTTTGTGAGATATCATGATGAGCGACCGGATACCAATGAGCGGGCAGTACGGCGGGCAGTGGTTCGTATGGGAGTGAGCTGTTTTCCGGATATTTTTCAGATAAAACGGGCAGATGTGCTGGCCCAGAGCGATTACATGCGCCGGGAAAAGTTGGAAAAAATTGACGGCTTTGAGAAGATTTATTATGAGATTCTGGCCAAGAATCAATGTGTTCAAAAGAAAGATCTGGCAGTTACCGGAAGAGACATACTGGCATTGGGCGTTCCCCAGGGGAGCCAAGTGGGAGACTTGTTGGAAGTGCTGTTTCAGACGGTAGTGGAAAATCCGGAAAAGAATCAAAAGGAGATACTGCTTCCTATGGCGGAAAAACTTCTTTTGACCGGAGAAATCCCCCAGAGAAAAACAAAGGAATAATCGTTAGAAACCCTTCATAAAATGAACAGATATGAATCTGGTTCGTTGTGGAGGGTTTTTTAATGGAAGAAAAGATAGAGGGTCAATCATTTGTAATGCCACGTTTGGGATTAGGGGAACAGCTTCTTTCAGAATATGAAATTGAGATAGAGGGGGTTGCCAAGGGGCGGGGAAGTCTTTTGGTTTTTGCCGGGGGAAAGACCTATATGCTGAAAATGTTTCAGGGTTCAAAGGATAAGGCCGGGGAACTGGCGGGGGTTTTGAAACAGCTGGCAGATTGGGATGAGACAGTGGAACAAATCCTTCCCACAAAGGAAGGAGATTTTCTGGTGCGGGAAGAAGGAGGACCGGCATATATTTTAAAGTCTTTTAAAAACGGAAGAGAGTGTGACATCAAAAATCCATTGGAAATGTTGGAGGGAGCCAGAAAACTGGCGGATTTACATATGGCATTCAATGAGATTGTCCACCCAAAGACAGAACTTTTTCAGACACCGGAACACAGTCTGCCTCAGGAGTTGTACCGGCATAACAGAGAGATGCGGAATTTGCGGAATTACATTCGCAAGAAGAAAAGTAAAAACAGTTTTGAGGAAGCCTATCAGAATGCATATGGAGTGTTTTATTCCCAGGCAGAAAAAATAGAGAGAGAAATTTTGCAGGAGAACATATCCGGGGAAGAAAAACAGTGGGGATTTTGTCATGGGGATTATCACTATCATAATCTGGTGGACTGTGACAGTAGGTCCAGGGTTTTGCATTTTGAAAATATGAGATGGGATAGTCAGGTCAGCGATTTGGCAAAGTATCTAAGAAAGCTGTTGGAAAAAAATCGTTGGAATCCGGATTTGGGATTGGATGTGATTTCCACCTATGAGAGAGTACTTCCTCTGGGAGATGAAAAGAGGCGGGAGTTGTATCTGCGTATGGCTTATCCGGAAAAATTCTGGAAGATTGCAAATCATTACAATAACAACAAAAAAGCATGGGCATCCAAGCGGGACGGTGAAAAATTACAACAGGTGATAGCCCAGGAAAGAGACCGGCAGACTTTTTTGGAATTATTGTATAATCAAAATGAATAAGGTATAATTGAGCCATGAATACACAATGGAAAAAACGGGGACTTCTGGTGGGATTGTTGGTGATGGCAGTACTTTGTGTGGCCTGCGGTCAGGAGAAAAAGAATGAGCCTTTCACCTATAGAGCACCTTCGCCAAAGGCCGAAGAGCAGAAGTCTGGTGAGAAAAAACAGGAAACAGAATATGTGATTTGTGATATCAATATGGAGGAAGAAACCATCACATTGATGTCTTTGGACAGCAATCGTCCCATTCGCTGTAAATACAATCTGAGTACGAAATTTATGGATAAGTACAAAAATTCCTACAGCACGGTGCATTTTGTCCCCGGACAGGTGGTAAAACTGGGAGAGAAAAATGAGGATTCTGTCCTGGAAAGTATCTGGATGTCGGATACGGTGTGGGATTATGATGATGTGGGAAATTATCAGATTGACACCGAAAAAGGAGCTATGGAAATCGGGAAATCCACTTACCGGATTACCGATGACACCTTAGTCTTTTCCGGAGACCGGCAGGCGGATTGGGATGAGATAGGGACAGATGATGTGCTGGAGGTTATCGGTTCTGACAAACAGATTATTTCTGTTATGGTAACCACAGGACACGGCTATATCCAGCTTACCAATTCCGGAACCTTTAAGGACAGTATGATTTGTATCGGCAATGAGATTTTCACCAATATAACTGGAGATATGAAAATCGAAGTTCCGGAGGGGACTTATCCCATTACTGTGGCAAAGGACGGATATGGCGGCACAGCAGAGTTTACCGTTACCAGAAATGAGACTACTGTGGTGGATTTGGACCAGTTGAAGGGTAAGGGACCAAAGACCTGCAAACTGACACTGCAAACGGATGTGGAAGGTGCCAGGGTTTACATTGACGGAAAACAGATAGAGGTTGGAAAAGAGTTGAAGGTGACCTATGGTTCCCACAAGCTTTCTGTGGTTGCAGAGGGCTATGAGAGTTGGGAAAAGACTCTGGTGGTTAATTCTAAGAGTGCCACCATAGAACTGTCATTGACACAGCAGGATAGTTCTGGCAGCAGTTCTACAGACAGCGGCAGTAGTGATGGCAATAGTGCCACCACCGGAGGAAGCAGTAATAACAGCAGTACAAGTGGCAATAACACTTCTAATAGCAATAGTTCAAGCAGTAGAAATGCAAGCAGCAGTAGCACAAATAATAGAAGTACCCAGAGTAGTAACTCGAATAGCAGTACGAATAATGGTAGCAGCTCTTATAACAGTTCTTATAAAGGAAACTCCTCAAATAAGAACAGTAGCTCCAGCGGAACCGGGAATACAGATGTGGATTACCTGACTACGATTTCTAACATGCTGAATAATTTATTACAGTAAATCGTTGTATTGTTGAACAAAGATAATTCTATATTTTGTGAATTATGTCAAAACAGCCCGAAAACAAAGGGAAACTGGGCGATTTACCTTGACAAAAGCCCAAAAAACAATTATAAATATTTTTGTGATTATTTTAGGGAAGAGCCCCTATTATAACAATATTTTTTTCAAATTCCAGAGGAGGAAGTTAATATGAACAAGACAGAATTAGTTGCAGCTATGGCTAGCAAGGCAGATCTTTCAAAGAAGGACGCAGAGGCAGCATTAAAGGCATTTACAGATGTTGTTGCAGAAGAGCTTAAGAAGGGTGAGAAAATTCAGTTAGTTGGATTCGGTACTTTCGAAGTATCTGAGAGAGCTGCTAGAACAGGTAGAAATCCTCAGACAGGCGCTGAGATGAAGATTCCTGCATCTAAGGCACCTAAGTTCAAAGCTGGTAAGGCTTTAAAGGATATGATGAACTAATTCGTTCTATGATTATCTGGGCTCAAAACTTCGGTTTTGAGCCCTTTTGTTTTGCGATAGATAGTGGAGGGAAAACAAATGCGTTTGGACAAATTTTTAAAAGTATCCAGATTAATCAAAAGGCGTACCGTGGCAAACGAGGCCTGTGATGCAGGGAGAGTTATGGTAAACGATAAGCCTGCAAAGGCATCTGTTCAGGTGAAGGTGGGAGATATTATTGAGATAGCCTTTGGAAATAAAACGGTGAAGGTGGAAGTTTTGGATTTACAGGACACCACCAAGAAAGAAGAGGCCAAGGACTTGTTCCGTTATCTGTAAAATTCTACTGTCATACCTGTTGGCATTCCGTCATATAATGTATGGAATAGGAGGCAGGCATGGACGAGAGACAATTAACAGGCAATCATAAGCTCCTTATGAATAATCGAAACACCATGAGTGTTACCGGGGTGTTGGACGTGATTTCCTTTGACGTAAAAGAAATCCTTTTAGAGACCACAGAGGGAATGCTCACCATCAGAGGGAAAGACTTACACATCAATCGGTTGTCGGTGGAAAAGGGAGATTTGGAAGTAGAGGGAAAAACAGATGCCCTGCTATATTCCGATGTGACATCTCCGAAAGCTGCCGGGGAAAATCTCTGGAATCGATTTTTTAAATAAATGAAATTGTATTGGTTTGTGGTAAGTCAGGGGCGGATTCTGGGACTTTTGTTTTTAATTGGTTGGGGACTGGGAATCTTCTACGACTTGGTGAGAGTGGCACGTCGATTGTTTGGAGTGGGGAAATGGGTTGCTGATATTACGGATGTGTTGTATTGGATGGGAGTGACGGTGGTTCTCTGGTATGCCCAGAACCAGGCGGCGGAGGGTGTTGTTCGATTTTGTCAGTTACTGACAGTTGCCTTTGGAATGATATTGTATTATAGTATTTTGAGTTCAAAGGTGTTATGGGTGGTGTACACCCCCTTACATTTTTTCGGTAAACAATTCAGACGATTGTACCGATATACTATAGGAAGAGTGATTGATAAATGCGCACAGGCGGAAAAGAGGATGGCTTATGAAGAAGCAGAAAAGAAAAAAGAGAAAGAGTAATACCGGGAGAATTTCCATCCTTTGCATTGGCATATTTCTGATTATGGTATTCTCCATTCAGATGGTGCGCCTGTATCAAAAGAATCAGGAGTATGTAAAACAGGAACAAGCCTTAAATGAACAGGTTAAGGATTTGAAAAAGGAAAAGGAAGATTTGTCAGAATACGAGGAGTACATAAAATCGGATGAGTATGTGGAGGACACAGCCAAGAAAAAATTAGGGCTGATTTTCGACAATGAGATTATCTTCCGGGAAAAATAAAAGAGAACAAAAAGATCCGGAAAGTGATTGCTTTTGACAGGAGGCATGTCACTTTCTGGGTCTTTTTTTTGTTTCCTGAGAAAAAAGGAAAATAGAAAAAAACTATGGTGGACATGCTTTGACAAATATTTTTTGAGGGACTTTCTATAATGTTTCTGCAAAGGATGGTGGAAGCGTGTGATGAAGAATAATCTATGGAAATTAATGTTACTGATTGCTGTGGGAGCACTTTCCTGCCGGATAAAAATATTTGGATGTTTTCCTTTTGTTGTAATCTGGTTTGTGGCAGTGTATATGGAGGAGTATGGCAGGAGGGCTTTTGTGGCTTTTATGATGCTCTTTATGTTTTTGTGGCTACCCATCGTCGGGCTTTGTCGATACGGTATCACACTTCTGGTCTGGATGGTGGTGATGGCAATCTTTGGGAGGATGGGTCTGGGAGTAAAAAGAATTACCCAGTCTGTGTTTGCTGGACTGATTTCCGTGGGCATCTATTATGGTGGGTGTGTGTTGTCTAACTTAGAACAACAGGAGATGATTTTGATTGGATTGGAGGGAATGTTGATTGCCGGGGCGAGTTTTGTGGTCAATCATCTGGTGGCGATGTTTCTCCAATGGGATGTTTCAAAAAGCAATAAAGAGAATGAACAACTTCCGGCACAGGTGCAGAATTACTCGATGGCTATGGCAGGTCTGGCGAAAAGTATTCAGTCTATGATGCAGCCCATTGGTATGCCGGACAGTGAAAATAGAGCTACCATGGAACAGGAACTGCGGCATCGCATCTGTGTGCCCTGTGAAAGGTATCAGTTATGTTTTGGTCAGTGTGGAGCCATGGCACCTGTGATTGGAGAACTGGTCCGGGTGGTGGAAGAAGGAGAAGAAATAGATGAGGGACTTCAGGATAAACTATACACTCAGTGCCAAAGAGCGGAAGTGCTTATCCGGGAGGCGGTCAGCGTGTTTGAAAAATTGGAGCTGAATATGGCATGGTATCGCAGGCTCTGTGAGCATCGTGAGATGATTGCCGGGCAAATAGATGCTATGGCCTATGTGATGGGAGAATGTTTAGAGGAAGAAAAACTCTGTGACAATAAAGAGCGATGGCGGTTGATGCAGATAAAGTATCGTTTAAAGGATGCGGGGTTTAGGGTTTCCCAGCTTCATATTTACCGCCGGAAAAACGGAGCCTGTCGCATCAGCGTGGAACTTTCCACCAGATTAAAAACCTGCGTTACGCAAAAGGAAGCTTTGGGTGAAATTAACGCATGCTGCAGCACGGAAATGGTTGCCGGAGAAAAGAACCGTAACATTATCGGAAGGGAGAGAACAACCTATGAGTTTGTCTCAAAGCCTAAGATTGTCTGTGATTACGGAGTTGCCAAGATGGTGCAGGAAGGACAGGAGGTTTCCGGGGATAGTTTTCGTGCCGGACAGTGTGCACCGGGAAAATATATTATGTGTCTGTCTGATGGTATGGGCAGTGGACAGGAAGCAAGAATGGAAAGCGAGACGGTGGTGGATTTGCTCTTCCAGTTTGCAGAGGCGGGGTTTGCTATGGATGTGGCACTTCGTCTGATGAACGCGGCTATGATTTTTGGCGCTGACCGGGAGAGATTTTCCACTTTGGATGTATGTCAGGTGGATGAAGATACGGGGATTGTAGATTTTTACAAGGTTGGTGCCCATGTATCTTATATCAGGCATAAAAGCAGGGTGGAGGTTATCGACGCAGAGAGTCTGCCTATGGGGGCTGCCGGTATGGGCGAGCCGGAGCCAAATCGATGTTATCTGGAGCCGGGAGACTGCCTTGTCATGGTTACAGATGGTGTGCTAGAATGTCTTCATGTGGAAAAACCGGTGGAGGTATTGCAGGATATGATTCGGGAAATGGAGACCTGTGAGCCGGCAGTTTTTTCCAGAAAATTGTTGGAGCGGATTATGTTATTTACCGGAGGCAGGGTATTGGATGATATGACAGTACTCACACTAAAGACGGAAGAAAGGTAGAAAAGTGGAACTACGGGAGTTTGAGAAAAAAGTTTGGAACTGGATACAAAAAAATAATCTGGTGGCTCCGGGGGATGCAATCCTGTTGGGCGTGTCCGGGGGAGCCGACTCTGTGGCACTCTTGCGCTTTTTTCAAAATATTTCCCGAAAACAGAACCTGATTCTAAGGTGTATTCATATAGAGCACGGTATCCGGGGACAGGAGAGCGTGGAGGACGCAAGGTTTGTGCAGGAGTTATGTGAGAGCCTGGGGGTTCCCTGTAAAGTGATTTCCGTGGGACAGGAGATTTCTGCTATTAAGGATACCCATATGTCTCTGGAGGAAAAGGCCAGACGTGTCCGATACGAAAAGTTTGAACAGGAAGCGGATTTATTTGAGCAGGAGATAAATCTGCCGGTACATATTGCAGTGGCCCATCATGCAAATGACAATGTGGAGACTATGTTGTTTCATCTTTCCAGAGGCACAGGTTTAGACGGTCTCCGGGGAATGCCCCTTCGTCGGGGAAGGATTATCCGGCCTTTTCTCTCTGTGGACAGGGAAGAAATTGAAGGGTATTTACAGGAGTTACAGCAACCCTTCTGCCAGGATAGGACCAACGAAGATATCGCCTATGATCGAAACCGGATTCGGCATTTGATTTTGCCGGAAATGGAGAAATTAAATGAGCAGTGTATTTCCAATATGAACCGGGCGGCTATATTGGCGGGGGAAGCAGCGGACTATATCAATGCCCAGGCGAAAAAAGTGTTACAGGAAGCTGGGAGACCTCCAAAGGAGAGAGGAGCCTTGGGGGAAGTGGATGGAAATATTTTGCTGGGGCAACCGGATTTTTTGCAGAGGGAAGTATTACATTTGTGGATACAGAGCTATATTCCAGGAGCAAAAGACGTGGGAATGGTGCATCTGCAAATGATGATGGAACTTTTAAAAGCCCAACCGGGACGGAAAATTCATCTGCCTCAGGGTATGGTGGTGTGGAGAAGTTACAGAGGGCTTGTCATAGGTAGAGAAGATTTTGAGGGAAAAATTCTGCCTCAAAGGGTTGAGGTGGCTAATGATTTCCAAGGGGAAGAACCCTATGAGTATTGTTATGGGACATACAGGGTGAGAATTTGTAAAAAACCTTATGACAGCGGGCAGAAAATTCCGGGAAAAATATATACGAAATGGTTTGATTATGATAAGATTAAGAATAATATTCTTATCAGGAAAAGGGAGCCGGGAGACTTTTTGACCATCTCACAGGAGGGGGCGAAAAAGAAACTCCAGGATTACTTTGTGAATGAAAAAGTACCTGCATCCCTGAGGGATGAAGTTCCATTGCTCTGTGACGGAAGTCATGTTTTGTGGGCTGTGGGATATCGCATCAGTGAATATTACAAGGTGAATACCGAAACAAAACAAATTTTAGAAGTACAATTTTTTGAGGAGAAAGAAAATGAGCGAAACAGTTAGAGAGATGATTCCTGAGGCAGACTTAAATGCCAGAATTGCAGAATTAGGAGCACAGATTAGCAAGGATTATGAGGGAGAAAGTGTTTATCTTATCTGTATTTTGAGAGGAGCAGCACCTTTTGCCTGTGAGTTGGCAAAGCGTATCACAGTTCCTGTGACGATAGATTATATGACCACATCCAGCTATGGCGCCGGTACAGTTTCCACCGGAGAGGTTCGTATCAAAAGCGACGTGGAAATTCCTGTTGAGGGAAGAAATGTGTTAATCGTAGAGGATATTATCGACAGCGGTAACACACTGCATTATCTGTTGGATGTGTTCAAAAACAGAAATGCAAAGAGCGTCCGTCTTTGTACTATGTTAGATAAACCGGAGCGCCGTGAGGTAGCTGTGGACGTGGATTATGTTGGATTTACAATTCCGGATGAGTTCGTAGTTGGGTATGGTCTGGATTATGACCAGAAATACCGCAATCTTCCATACATTGGAGTTGTGGAATTATAAGAGACAGATTTAGGAGGCATAAAGTGAGAAGAAACAGAGTCGGATTCGGTATGTATGCGGTTTTGATTCTGATGGTGATATTAATCTGGTATATGGTATCCAATCCATCAAAGTCAAACTATACCATGAATCAGTTTACAAAGGACCTGAAGACCCAGGACATTACCAGTGTGGTCATTGACCAAAATGAGCAGGTGCCTACCGGCTCAGCCAAAATCACCACCAAGGCAGGCGGCAATTTTGTTATGTACGTATCGGATGTAAAGGAGATACAGCAGACCTTGGAGGAGGCAGGTGTTCCTTATACGGTAAACGATGTCCCGCAGGACGGATGGATGCAGAATCTTCTGCCTATGATACTGGTGGTGGCAGCAGTGTTCATTCTCTTTGTTATGATGGGAAATGCCCAGATGCAGTCCGGTGGCGGAACCAATGCCAAAATGATGAACTTTGGCAAAAGCCGTGCAAAGATGACCACCCAGGACAAGATGACGGTGCGTTTTGATCAGGTGGCAGGTCTAAAAGAAGAAAAAGAAGAACTGGAAGAAATTGTTGATTTCTTAAAAGACCCTGAGAAATATACCAAGGTGGGAGCCCGTATTCCCAAAGGTTTGATTCTGGTGGGCCCTCCGGGAACCGGAAAAACCTTGCTTGCCAAGGCGGTAGCCGGTGAGGCGGGAGTGCCGTTCTTTAGTATCTCCGGTTCAGATTTTGTGGAGATGTTTGTAGGTGTCGGTGCGTCCAGAGTGAGAGATTTGTTCGCAGAGGCAAAGAAAAATTCTCCCTGTATCGTATTTATTGACGAGATTGATGCGGTGGCGAGACGCAGAGGTACCGGTATGGGCGGTGGCCATGATGAGAGAGAGCAGACCTTAAATCAGATGCTGGTTGAGATGGATGGTTTTGGCGTCAATGAGGGTATCATTGTTATGGCGGCTACCAACCGGGTGGATATCTTGGATCCGGCCATTATGAGACCGGGACGCTTTGACCGAAAGGTATTTGTGGGCAGACCGGATGTGGGAGGAAGAGAAGAAATCCTCCGGGTTCACGCCAAGAACAAACCATTAGGTGATGATGTGGACATCAAACAGGTTGCCCAGACCACAGCCGGATTTACTGGAGCAGATTTGGAGAATCTATTAAACGAGGCTGCAATTCTGGCGGCAAAGGAAGGCCGGGTATACCTTTGTCAGGATGACATCAAGAAATCCCTGGTCAAAGTGGGAATTGGTGCAGAAAAGCGAAGCAGGATTATCTCCGAAAAGGAGAAAAAAATCACTGCATATCACGAGGCAGGACATGCCATCTTGTTCCATGTGCTTCCGGATGTGGGACCGGTGTATTCGGTTTCTATCATCCCTACAGGACAGGGGGCTGCCGGTTATACTATGCCACTTCCTGAAAAGGATGAGATGTTTAATACCAAGGGCAAGATGATGCAGGATATTGTGGTTTCTCTCGGAGGCCGTGTGGCGGAAGAGTTGATTTTTGATGATATTACCACAGGAGCATCTGCGGACATTAAGCACGCCACACAGACAGCCAAGGATATGGTGACAAAGTATGGATTCTCCAGCGTTGTGGGTCCGATTAATTACAACAATGATGAGGATGAGGTCTTCATCGGCAGAGACTTAGCCCATACAAGAGGTTATGGGGAACAAGTGGCTACAACCATTGACGAAGAAGTGAAGCGGATTATTGAAGAGGCATATGCCAAGGCAAAAGAACTTATTGGAGAGTACAATGAGGTATTGCATAAATGTGCGGAACTTCTTTTACAAAAGGAAAAAATTAGCAGAGATGAGTTTGAAGCTTTATTTACAGGGGATCCGATAGCTCAGCCTCAGGAAGAAGGAGTTGTAGTCGAGGGGATTTAAGACGAGAAAAGGTACGGAAGAGATTAAAACTGTGCAATATGCACAAAAATTAGTCCGAGAATTTGTTTACTTTATGAACACTTATCTATGGACTCCGGATATAATAAGTATCGTAAAAACCCCCCAATACATTATATAAATATTTTTACTAACCCCATAGTAAAAATACCTTCTCCTAAAAAGGCAGCGTTCGACAGCTGTCTTTTTTGCTATATATAAATATTTATGAGAATAAGAGGATAAAAGATGAACAGAGAAGCGATATACAGCGACGAGACGAATCAATACCTGTCTCCTATGGAACCAAAGGTGAATCAACCGGTGGCTATCCGCTTGCGGGTGGCAAAGGGAGATAATGTAAAGGTACATTTGGTGACCATGGAAAATATCTCCTATGAAATGAGATTGGTAAGACAGGGGGATCTGTTTGATTATTATGAGGTTATGGCACCGGGCAGAGAGAAGAATTTTTCTTATATCTTTTCTGTGGAAGGCGACGGAGATTTTTGCTATTACGACAAAATGGGGGCCTCTGATTTTGCCAGACCTCAGTATGCATTTAAAATTATTCCCGGATTTTCCACACCGGATTGGGCTAAGGGAGCAGTAATGTATCAGATACTGGTGGATCGTTTTGCAAACGGTGATCCCAGCAACGATGTGGAGGACAGGGAGTATCACTATATTATGACCAAGAGCCACAAGATGAAAGATTGGTACGAACTGCCAAATCCGGAATTTGACGTGGCAGAGTTTTATGGCGGGGATTTGGAAGGAGTTCGGCAAAAACTGGATTACCTGAAAAGTCTTGGAGTGGAAGTGATTTACTTTAATCCTATATTTGTATCACCTTCCAACCATAAGTATGACAGTGCAGACTATGACCATATTGACCCCCATTATGGCAAGATTGTAAAGGATGAGGGGGAGTTGCTACAGGAAAACGAATATGACAATACCAAGGCAACCCGTTTTATCTGCAGAGTGACAGACAAAGAAAATCTGGAGGCTTCCAACCAGTTTTTTGCTGATTTTATCCGGGAAGCGCATGCCAAGGGGATTCGTGTGATTTTGGATGGTGTGTTTAACCATTGCGGCTCCTTTAACAAATGGCTGAACCGGGAAGGAATCTACCTTCCGGAAAAAGGATATGAACCCGGGGCATATCAGCAGAAGGACAGTCCATATCACAACTTTTTTTCTTTTATTGATGACAGGGATGAAATGTGGCCGGGCAACGGAAGCTATGAGGGCTGGTGGGGACATGACACTTTGCCAAAATTAAATTACGAAGGCTCAGAGGAACTGTATCAATATATTCTGGATATTGGTAAAAAATGGGTTTCTGAGCCATACAATGCAGATGGATGGCGATTGGATGTGGCGGCAGATTTGGGACACAGTCAGGAGTGCAACCATAGGTTCTGGAGAGATTTCAGAAAGGCTGTAAAGGAGGCAAACCCAGATGCCATTGTTCTGGCGGAACACTACGGAGATGCCACTTCATGGTTGTCCGGGGGAGAATGGGATACCATTATGAACTATGATGCGTTTATGGAACCATTGTCTTATTTTGTCACCGGGATGGAAAAGCACAGCGATGGATTTGACCCTATGGCCCAGGGGGACAGTGAGAGATTTGAAAACTCTATGAAGCATTTTATGTCCCGGTTTACCGGACCTTCTTTGTACTGTGCTATGAATCAGCTTTCCAACCACGACCATTCAAGATTTTTGACAAGGACAAATCAAAAGGTGGGCCGCGCGGCACAGTTAGGCGTGGAGGCAGCATCTGAGGGAGTGAATGTACCTTTATATAAGGTGGCCATTATGATGCAGATGACCCTTCCGGGGGCTCCTACACTGTATTACGGTGATGAGGCAGGAGTTTGCGGATTTACAGATCCTGACAACCGGAGAACCTATCCATGGGGCAGAGAAAATCGTCCGCTGTTAGACTATTACAGAGATATGATTTTGGTGCACAAGTGTAGCAGTGCTCTGCGCAGAGGCTCCTTTAAGTTTTTGAAGAGAGATAAATTTGTTACCTGTTACGGCCGGTTTAACGAGGTGGAAAAATATGTGGTGGCAGTGAATGTGGGCAGTGAAGATATGGAGGTGTCCATTCCGGTATACCTGGCAGAGGTTACAGATGGGGAGATGATTCAGGCAATCATCACCAATGAAAAGGGATATTCCATTATGCCGGTGAAGCATACGGTAAAGGGCGGATTTTTAAATCTTACGCTTCACAAGTACACAGGCATTGTTTTAAAGAAAGAGATGTAGAAATTATCTTGCACCCCTATTTGGGGTGTGCTATAATTTCTTTTTGTCAGGGTGGTTTCCCGAGTGGCCAAAGGGGACAGACTGTAAATCTGCTGCATCTTGCTTCGGTGGTTCGAATCCACCACCACCCATTAGCACGTTGAGTGCTTATAATATGCCGCAGTGGCGGAACTGGCAGACGCGCAGGACTTAAAATCCTGTGGTGGCGACATCGTACCGGTTCGATTCCGGTCTGCGGCAGCGAGAAGAGGATTTTCCCAGAATAGGAAAGTCCTTTTTGTTTTATTTGGACATGTTATAATGGTGAGTATGAAAAAGAAGAAACCCCTTGGAAAAAGAAAAAGTCAAAAAAGAATAAGGATAATTTTTGGAAGCATCCTCCTTGTTGGGATAGTTCTGGTTGCGGTATTGTTTCTTGTGTTACAGAGACAGCCCATACAGACACAGTACGTTGACTGGGAACAGTGTGAGCCGGGAACCGTTGTGGAAAAGAACAAACTGGATTTAGACCACATAGACCGGTATTTTACTGTGGAGGAAATCAGTCAGGAAATGGCGGAGGATATGCAGGGAAAATCCTATCGGGATAACCCTGATATCGCCATAGAGGACTTACGGTATCTAAAGGTTCTTCATTACAATTTTGACCATGAGATACAGGTGGGAGAACTGGTGGTAAATCAGGAGATTGCCCAGGACTGTCGGGAGATTTTTTTAGAACTGTTTCAGCGGGAATATGAGATTAAGTCTATGCGTCGCATTGATGAATTTTACGGTGAGGACGGAGACGGTGAGTCTGCCGATTGTAACTCTATTAATAATGACAATACATCGGGATTTAACTATCGGTTGGTGGATGGGACAAACGTACTTTCCAGCCATGCCTTAGGTTATGCCATTGATATTAATCCCACAGAAAATCCCACTATGGCAGGGGCCGGGCAGGGGATTCCCGCCAGAAAATACCTTGAGTGGGAAACCTACAGCAATCGCAGGGTACAGCGTCCCCATATGATACAAAAAGGGGATGTGTGCTATGAGATTTTTACAAAGCACGGATTTATATGGGGCGGCGAGTGGAATGGTCCCTTGGATTTTCAACATTTTGAAAAAGGAACAGAACAATGATACAGAACAAAAAGATAACCCTGGGTATTCTTGCCCATGTGGATGCGGGAAAGACAACTCTATCAGAGGCGCTTCTCTATGAGACAGGTGCCATTCGCTCCAGAGGACGGGTGGACCACGGGGATACCCTGTTGGACAATGATGAGATGGAGAGGCAGAGAGGAATCACCATTTTTTCCAAGGCTGCCCGGATGAATTATAAAGAAAAAGAATTTATTCTTTTGGACACTCCGGGACATGCAGATTTTACAGCAGAGATGGAGAGGGTGCTGTCAGTTTTAGATTATGGGATTATTGTAATCAGTGGAACAGACGGAGTACAGGGACACACCAGGACTCTCTGGAAATTGTTGGAAAAATATGGGGTACCTTGTTTTTTGTTTGTAAACAAGATGGATATCGGCTTCGTGGATAAGTCGGATCTTTTGGAAGATCTCAGGGGAAAACTTTCCGACAGCTGTGTGGACTTTTCTGATTTTTCAGGGGCAAATGCAAATCCTACTGAGGATGAAAAAGAGGCGGTAGCTCTTTGTGATGAGAAAATGTTAACCCATTATCTGGAGACGGGAGAGATAAAACAGGAGACGTTGAGGACGGCTATTGCAAAGAGGAAGGTATTTCCTGTACTTTTTGGTTCTGCCTTAAAGATGGATGGTGTAGAAGAACTGTTGGAAAGCATGGATTTGTGGATGACCTCCAAAGCATATCCGGAGGAGTTCGGAGCCAGATGCTATAAGGTGGGAAGAGACATCCGGGGAGAACGGCTCACCTATTTGAAAATCACCGGAGGAACCTTAAGGGTAAAGGATGTTATCGGGGGAAATAAAATCAACCAGATTCGACTTTACTTGGGGGACAAATATGAGACTGTTGACCAGGTCAGCGCCGGAGAGATTTGCGGGGTTACCGGAATCCAGGAATCCTACCCGGGAATGGGGTTGGGAAGTTGCCCGGACCTTTCGGTGGATGTGATAGAACCGGTGCTCTCCTATCAGGTGATACCCCCGGAGGGGTGTGCGCCCCATGTGTTACTGGGCTATATGCGTCAGTTGGAGGAAGAGGACCCTACCCTCAAGGTAATTTGGCAGGAGGGAAGCCGTCAGGTTCATGTGCATCTTATGGGACCGGTGCAGACGGAGATTATCCAACAGCAGATAAAAAAGCGCTTTGGTGTTCTGGTCACCTTCGGACCTGGGGCTGTGCGCTACAAAGAGACAATTGAAGGGGCAGTAGAGGGAGTGGGACATTTTGAACCCTTGCGCCATTATGCAGAGGCCCATATTTTGATAGAGGAACTGCCCAGAGGAAGCGGGGTGGAATGTGGGATGGATTGCCCCACAGACGTGTTGGATTTGAATTGGCAGAGACTGATTTGTACTCATCTGGCAGAGAAAACCCACCGGGGGGTGCTTACCGGTTCGCCCCTTACCGATGTGCGGTTGACGGTGGTGACAGGAAAGGCTCATAAAAAGCACACAGAGGGAGGCGATTTCCGACAGGCTACTTATCGGGCGGTGCGCCAGGGAT
Source organism: Lachnospiraceae bacterium (assembly GCA_022768745.1). GTDB lineage: Bacteria > Bacillota > Clostridia > Lachnospirales > Lachnospiraceae > Pararoseburia. The sequence goes on along the minus strand of JALELK010000005.1, from coordinate 23,424 downwards.
TGCGGAAGGCAAAAAATGTTTTGCTGGAACCTTATTATTTTGTGCGTCTTGAAGTGCCGGCAGAACTTATCGGTCGGGCCATGACGGATATGAGCCAGATGCACGGGGAGTTTGATGCCCCTGTAACAGAGGGGGAGACTGCCGTTCTCACAGGAAAGGCACCGGTGTCCCTTTTGCGGGAGTATGGTACAACCCTGGCATCCTATTCCGGTGGCCGGGGACAGATGAGTGTATCTCTGGCAGGCTATTTCCCCTGTCACAATCCGGAGGAAGTGATAGAAGAAATCGGTTATGACCCGGACAGGGATGTGAAAAACACCTGCGATTCGGTATTTTGCGGGCATGGTGCCGGTTATACGGTTCCCTGGTACGAAGTGGAGGATAAGATGCATATGCCCTTTGCTTCATATCTGTATGAAAAGGAGCAGGAGCCGGATGAGGCGGAAATGATAGCTCTGGCAAAGGCGAGAGCCCTTGCAAATCGACAGGGAGAGCCTAAAAAGTACGACGGCTATGGTGGGCTGGAATCCGATCTGGAGGAGATTTTTGTCAGGGAATTCGGGGAGATAAAAAGGCGACTTCCCTCTCAGGAGATACAGGTGACGGATTTTGACAGAGAGCGTCGGATTCAGGAGGCCAGAGAGGAATATCGTTCCAATCATACTACCCCTGAGAAAAAGAAAAATATAAAAAAATATTTTCTGGTGGATGGCTACAACATTATTTTTTCCTGGGATGAGTTAAATGAGATTGCAAAAAGCAATCTGGACGGAGCCAGAGGTCGGCTTCTGGATATTATGTGTAATTTTCAGGGACATATAGACCAGGAGCTGATTGTGGTTTTTGATGCTTATCGCATAAAGGGACATACGAGGGAAGTGGTGGAGTACCATAATATTCACGTGGTGTACACCAAAGAGGCGGAGACGGCAGATGCCTATATTGAGAGAATCAGCCACAAAATGGCAAAGGAGCATCAGGTGACCGTTGCCACCTCAGACCGGTTGGAACAGATGATTGTAATCGGAAATGGTGCCCGTCGTATTTCTGCCAGAGAGCTGGAGGCAGAAGTTAAAAGGGTTAATGAGGAAGCCTTGAAGCGCTATGAGGATAAGAAAATGACAAGCACCACAGAAGTGTGATATACTAGACGTTAATATTGGCAGAAACTGACAGTGTTTTGATAGGAGTAACCCATGAAGATTATTCATTGTGCGGATTTACATTTGGATTCAAAAATGGAGAGCAATCTGGACCGTGACGCGGCAGCATTGCGTAGAGAAGAACTGCTGGATACTTTTCAGGAGATGGTGGAGTATGCAGCCAAGGAACAGGTGCGGGTTATTATCATTGCCGGGGACCTTTTTGACAAACAAAATGTGCGCAAGACGGTAAAGAATCGTGTGGTGGAGCAGATACAGATGCATCCGGAAATTGATTTTTGCTATATCAGAGGCAATCACGACCAGAGTGATGTGATTCAGGAGATGGTGGAGCAGCAGGACTTGCCAAATCTGAAATTGTTTGACTCAGAGGCATGGACTTCCTATGACTATGAGGATGTGGTGATTACCGGAATCGAACTGGTAAAAGAAAATGCCCAGACACTTGGAATGAACCTGGTGCTGGATCAAAACCGCTTAAATATTGTGGTTCTGCACGGACAGGAATCTGACTATCAGGGAAAAGACAAGACAGAGGTTGTGAATTTATCTCTGCTGAGAAATAAATATATCGATTATCTGGCTTTGGGACATATCCATAGCTTCAAGTTGGACCGTCTGGACGACAGAGGGGTGTATTGTTACTGCGGTTGTCTGGAGGGGCGCGGATTTGATGAGTGTGGCGACAAGGGCTTTGTTTTGTTGGAGACAGAACAGGGAAAGATTAAGTCCACTTTTGTTCCTATGGCAAAACGAAGACTCCATGAGGTGACGGTGGAGGTTACACCGGATATGAGCATGCCCCAGATGATTGAACAGTTAAATGAAAAGGTGAAGGATATTTCCGGTGAGGATTTGATTAAGATTATTCTCACCGGAGAGACAGATATGGAGACGGACATTGATGTGAAGCGTCTGATGCGGGGGATGGAAAAGGACTTTTTCTACGTGAAGTGTTATGACAAAACCACAGTGGCCGTGGATTATGACAGCTTCCGCAATGACAAATCTCTAAAGGGAGAATTTGTGCGGCTGATGGAACAGCAGCATATGTCAGAGAGTGAGAGGGCTGCCATTATCGAGTTGGGTATCAAGGCAATTATGGGCGAGGAATTGGAAGTATGAAATTAGTATCCTGTTATATCACGGGTTTTGGACAAATGAAAGATTTCTCCTATGACTTTAATGGTGGGCTAGACACCATATGTCAGGAAAACGGATGGGGGAAAACCACCTTTAGCGTTTTTCTCAAGGCGATGTTTTACGGTATGGAATACTCCAGGTCAAGGGATTTGACAGAGCGCAAGCACTATCTGCCCTGGGATGGAAGTCAGTGCGGTGGCAATCTGGTCTTTTCTGTTGGAGAGAAGGAATACCGGATTGAGCGTACCTTTGGGAAAAAGGACAAAGACGACACTTTTCGTTTGATTGATGTTTTGACCGGCAAGGAGTCGGAGGATTACTCTGAGAATGTGGGAGAGGAGCTTTTTGAGGTGGACCGGGATTCCTTTGAAAAAAGTATCTTTATCCCCCAATCTGCAGTCTCCACCACAATGACCGACAGCTTAAATGCAAAGATGGGTGATATGGCCTCTGCAAAGGATGACATCAACAACTTTGATGCGGCGGTGAACCGTGTGGCTGAGGCGAGAAAAAATTATACCAGACGAAGTGCGGTAAACAACGGCAAGTTAAATATTCTGAAGGACGAAATTTCCAAGTGCAGTGAGCTGATTGACACCAAAGGGGCAGTGGCAGACGGATATACCAAGCAGAGCGAAATGCTGGAAGAAAAGAAAAAGAAGTTGAACTGGCTGGAAGCCGAAAAAAATCGTGTGGCTGAGTTGATTCGCCAGCAGAGCAAAAAAGAGCAGGATATGGGAGCTTTTCGCCAGAAAAAGGAATTTCTTTCCGAAAAAATGGAGGAACTCACAAAGTTGGACGACTTTTTTGCCTCCGGGGTTCCTACAGGAGAAGAACAGGAAGCCATGGAGGACTTGGAGCGTCAGCACGATGTGAGCACCCGGGCGGAGATGGAGTTGGCAGTGAAAATTCCGCCGGAACAACAGATAAATAAGTGGGAAAAGCTTTTTTCGGAAAAGGTTCCAAGTCAGCAGGACTTAGAGGACTGGAAGGCACTCTCTGTGAAGATGCAGGAACTTCAGCTTCAGGGTAAACATGCGAGACTTTCTGAGGAGTCTCAGAAACAACTGGAGGAGCTGAATCATTTCTTCTCCAGAAAACTTCCTTCTGAGGAGGAACTTTCTCAGGTGGAGAAGGATGCCATAGAGATATCCAGGCTGGAAGGGCGAATTGTGGAGCAGGATGAGAACTACCGCAATGTCAAGGCAAAGCGAGAGATGGCCTCTAAACACGAAAAAGAAGGCGGAAAATACAGCAGCGTTCTTCTTTTGGTATTTTTATCTGCGGCTTTTATTGCCGGGGCGTTTGCCTTTCATATTGTGACACCGGGCAGTGGTATCACATTTCAGATTATCTGCTTTATCGGTGCAGTGGCTACTGCGGTGGCAGCGGTGATGCAAAGCATCCGCATTCGTTCCGCCAGCAAAAATAAGCAGGATGAGTTGGAACAGCAGCTTTTGGATGCATCGGTGGCCCTAGAGCAGTGCAAGGCCCAGAAACAGGAACTGACAGACCGCACAAGGGAATTTTTGTCAGATTTTATGTTGACGCCTTCCGATAGTTTTCAGCAGATGACCTATGAGATTCGCGTAAATTTAGATCACTATCATCGTCTGAAAGAAGAGGAAGAACAGGCCACGGAAAATACTACGGGTACTGTGGAAGAATACGCAGATGTGCGTATGGAGTTATACACCCTGCTTTCTCATTTCGCAGAAGTTTATGAGATGGATCTCTATCATGAGAGTTGCGAAAGTCTTCTGTTGGAAAAGTTAAAGAAGGATATGGTGGCATATGAGGAGTATTCTCTAAATAAAAAGCAGAAGGAATTGCTGGAGATTACTCGGAAGAAACAGGAAGAATTGCTGGTCCGCTATGTGGGACGTTTTCCTTTGGAGGAGGGTCTCTCCTATGCCGAGGCGTTGAGAAAAATTCATGTGAATGCAGAAAATTATCTTCGGCTCCACGAGGACATTGAAAAAATGCAGGATGAGTTGAAGCAATTTGCAGATGTCAATAATGTGGATGAGGAACTTGTTCCGGTGGAAGAGCTTCAGGAGAGACAGGAATCCATTGACGAGGAGATAAAGGAACTCCATCGGGGAATCACCCAGGACAGGGAAACCATCATCACCTTGGGAGACGAGCTGGATGCCATTGAGGAAGCGGAAAATCGTCGGGAAGAATTACTGGAGAAGAAGCAGGAGGCAGAGAACAATGTGGAGCTTCTGGCAAAGACAGAAGAGTTTTTGCAGATGGCAAAGGAACAGTTCTTGTCCAGATATATGGCTCCCCTTCGCCGGGGTATGGGACATTATCTTACCCTGCTGGATGAAAAGTATCGTGGAGATGCGGAAGGTATGGATTTTGATATCACCATGGATTTGGCAGTACAGGTCATCCGCAATGGAGCCACTCATTCCAGTGATTATCTCAGCCACGGATATCAGGATCTGGTGGGATTGTGTGCCAGATTCGCACTGGTAGATGTTTTGTACCACAAGGAAAAGCCTATGATTGTGCTGGATGATCCCTTTACAAATCTGGATGAAGAGAAGACGGAGAGAGCATTGAAGCTTCTTACAGATATTGCAAAAGAACGTCAGATTATATATTTTACCTGTCATGAAAGCAGAATGCCAAAGAAGTCTTGACATTTAGGTGACTTTCCTATAAAATAACTATTGTTGTGATTTGCGGCGGGCCCAGTTAGCTCAGTTGGTAGAGCAGAGGACTGAAAATCCTCGTGTCTCTGGTTCGATTCCGGAACTGGGCACTTCCTGAAAACAGGAAGCCTGCGGGTGTAGTTCAATGGTAGAACATCAGCCTTCCAAGCTGAATACGTGGGTTCGATTCCCATCACCCGCTCTACGACAAAGAGGTCAGACCATCCGGTCTGGCCTTTTTCGTTTATTTAAAGGAGGGACAAATGGAGACAGTAGCGGATGTATTGCAGACAATCGATGATTTTGTGTGGGGCCCGGTGATGTTGGTTCTTCTGGTGGGAACCGGTATTTTTCTTACTATCCGTACCGGAGCACTTTCCTGGAGAAATTTAGGATATGCCATAAGGAGGACCCTGAGCAAGGAGTCCCGGAAGAAAGGGCATGGAGAAGGGGATATCTCGCCCTTTTCAGCGTTGACCACAGCCTTGGCTGCCACCATCGGAACGGGAAATATTGTTGGTGTGGCAACAGCTATGGTATCCGGAGGCCCGGGAGCTTTAGTATGGATGTGGATTTCGGCTGCATTTGGACTTACCAGCAAATTCAGTGAGTGTTTTCTGTCTATCAAGTACCGTGAGACCAATGACAAGGGCGAGATGACCGGAGGCCCTATGTACGTTATGAGAAAGGCCTTTAAGAATAAAACTTTCGGTATGATTATGGGAGGTCTTTTTGCTACCTTTACCGTGATTGCGTCTTTTGGTATCGGAAACCTGACACAGGCAAATTCCATATCATCTTCCTTACATCAGACATTCCAGATTCCTACCTGGGTCACCGGTGTAGTGATTACTGTTGTGGCTTTGATTATCATTGTAGGTGGAATCAAATACATTTCTAAAGTTTCCAGCATTGTGGTACCGTTTATGGCAATTTTGTATATCGTTGCAGGTGTGATTGTGATTATTGGTAATATCCAGAATGTGCCGGCAGGAGTATCTATGATTTTTAAAATGGCATTTTCTCCTCAGTCCGTTGCAGGCGGTGTGGCCGGAACCATCACAGCTTCTATGATGAATGCCATGCGTTACGGTGTGGCCAGAGGTGTGTTCTCCAATGAAGCGGGCATGGGCTCTGCAGCCATTACAGCTTCTGCGGCAAAGACAAACTCTCCTGTAGGCCAGGCTTACATAAATATGACAGGAACCTTCTGGGATACCATTGTGGTTTGTACCATTACCGGACTTTGCATTGCCAGCTCCGGAGTGCTGGGTTCTGTGGATGCCAGTGGTGAGTATATCACCGGTGCAGCCCTTACCATTACCGCGTTTCAGACAGTGTTAGGTGAAGCAGGAGCCATTTTGGTCTCTGTCTCCATTGCGTTGTTTGCCTTCTCCACAATTCTCGGTTGGGAATATCATGGAGAAAAGGCCTTTGAATATTTGTTTAAAGGTCCAAAGTATAATATGATTTATCGTGTAGTATTTTCTTTGATTGCTTTTGTGGGAGCCACCACATCTTTGCAGATTGTGTGGGATTTTTCCGATATTGCAAATGCCCTGATGGCGATTCCAAACCTGATTTGTCTGTTGCTTCTAAGCGGTGAAATCGCAAAAGATATGAATGACTATCAGGAAGTGATCCGAAAAGAAAAGGAAAACAGATGTTAGTATAAGAGGTGTTGTGTGTTATGGGTCAGATAGATGCTCCAATCGCAGTGTTTGATTCCGGTTTAGGCGGCGTCAGTGTTTTGAGAGAGATGCGAAAAATTATGCCCGGGGAGGATTTTTATTATTACGGAGATTCCCTGAATGCGCCTTATGGGACAAAGACTCTTTATGAGGTGAGAAAACTCACCATAGCCCACACCAGAGATTTTATAGAGATGGGGGCCAAGGGAGTGGTGGTGGCCTGCAATACAGCCACCAGTGCAGCCGTTCGCACTTTGAGGGAAATGTATCCCCAGCTGCCTTTGGTGGGAATTGAGCCGGCGGTAAAACCGGCAGTGGAGGCTTTTCCCCATGGAAGGATTCTTGTGATGGCCACTCCTATGACCATACGGGAGGAAAAACTTCACAAACTGATTGAACGATTCGCCGGAGAGGCGGAGGTGATTCCTCTGGCTTGCCCGGGGCTGATGGACTTTGTTGAGGCGGGGAACATCGATAGTCCGGAAATTTACGGATTTTTGAGAGATATTCTGCACCCCTATAAAGGGAACCTGGATGCGGTAGTTTTAGGTTGTACCCATTACCCCTTCGTACAGAAAACCATACAGGAAGTATTAGGTGAAAAAGTACAGATTTTTGACGGGGGAGAGGGAACGGCAAAAGAGATAAAAAGAAGGCTTAGCGTAGCAGGATTGCTTCAAAATAATGCACAGAGGAAAGGTGAAATTATCTACAAAAACAGTGATAATTCACAAGAAAAAGAAGCGCTGTTCTGGAAACTATTAAATTATTAACAAAAAGTGGAAACGCTATTGAAAACCTTTTTTTTCGAGAGTAAAATAAGTTGAATTGAAAAAAGAGACCATATATGTCAAGGACATATAGAGAAGGAAAGGTGATGGAAATGAACTATCAATTTTTGCTTTGGATTGCATTAATCCTGATATCCACAAAATTGCTTGGACTACTTTGTAAGTCTATTAATCTTCCGGAGGTGGTAGGAGCCCTTTTAGCCGGTGTTATTTTAGGACCGTCTGCGTTGAATCTGATTACTATGGATGGACAGACAGGCTCAATTCTGGAGTATATGGCGGAGATGGGTGTTATCTTCCTGATGTTCTCAGCCGGTCTTGATACAGACTTAAAGGAACTGAAGGCGAACATTGGCGCATCTTTTGTGACAGCTTTGATTGGTGTTATCGTTCCGTTGATTGGCGGAGCTCTGTGTTATGGTCTGTTTTTCCATGCAGATTTTTCAGATTATGATGAATTTTTGAAATGTATCTTTGTCGGTGTTGTACTGACAGCTACTTCCGTAAGTATCACAGTGGAGACTTTGCGTGAGATGGGTAAGCTTTCAGGCAAGGTTGGAACAACCATTTTGGGAGCGGCCATTATTGATGATATTTTAGGTATGGTGGTTCTGGCTGTGGTATCCAGCATGAAGGATACTTCCGTAAAGCCATCTGTAGTACTTATGAAGATTGCTTTATATGCAGTTTTGATTGTTGTATTGTTCCTGATTTGCAGCCGTATGGAATTTGTACTGGAAAAGGGCGATCATAAGAGAAGAGTGGCAATTTTTGCCATTGCGTTCTGCTTTATTTTAGCTTATATTTCAGAGGTTGGATTTGGTATCGCAGATATCACAGGTGCATACTTCGCAGGTGTTATGTTGTGCCAGTCCAAGATAAAGGGATATGTAGACATTAAGATTCATGATGTTTCTACAGTATTCTTCTCATGTATTTTCTTTGCCAGCGTGGGATTAAAGGTTTCTCTTGGCGGAATGAATACAAAAATCTGGATTTTTGCCGTTCTGTTGACACTGGTTGCTATCGTTACAAAGATGGTTGGATGTGGTCTCGGAGCCAAAATTTGCGGATTTACATGGAAGGAATCTTTCCGTACCGGAATCGGAATGATTTCCCGTGGAGAGGTTGCACTGATTGTAGCTGAAAAAGGTCGTCAGTGCGGATTGATTTCAGAAGATTTGTTTGCACCGATTATTCTTGTGGTTATTATCACAACCTTGGTTACCCCAATCTTCTTAAAGTGGGCATTCAAGAGTGATGAAAAGCAGGCGGTACAGGCGTAATTAACAGTGGAGGCCTATGAAGAAAGAGTTTAAAGAGGCGTTGGAGGATTCTCCAATCATTGCGGCGATTAAAGATGACCGGGGCTTAGAGAAGTGTCTTGGTTGCGATAGCAAGATTATCTTTATATTATATGGAGATGTGCTTACCATCCCTTCCATTGTGGAGCGGGTCAAGGTTGGCGGAAAGTTGGCCTTTGTCCATATGGATTTAGTACAGGGACTTAGTTCTAAGGAAGTGGCAGTGGACTTCATTGCCAATAATACCAAGGCTGATGGAATTATCTCCACCAAAGGGGCCTTGATTCAGAGAGCAAAAGAGTTGTCTTTGTATACCGTGATGCGCTTCTTTGTAATAGACTCCATGGCTTATGGCAATATTGAAAGGCAGTTGCAAAATGTAAAGCCGGATGTGATTGAGGTACTTCCGGGTCCTATGCCTTCCGTAGTGCGACGTATGCACGGGATGTTTCACCGTCCGTTGATTTCCAGTGGACTTATCAGTGAAAAAGAGGATGTATACGCGATTTTGGACGCAGGAGCCACATCGATTTCCACTACAAATCAGGATGTATGGTTTTTGTGAAAAAGTTAACACATTTTGGGGCTTGTCAGCCACATATTTGGGTGCTATAATGACCTCAGAAAGTAAATAAATTACCAGAGATGAGAGCAAGGTAGATAGGCGAACAGGGTTCGCTTGTTTTTCCTTGCTTTTTTTATTTCAACTATGTAATTCAAGAAGGGAGAGCTTACATATGTATGATGTAGCAATTGTTGGTGCCGGTGTTGTAGGAAGCGCCATCGCAAGAGAATTAGCAAAGTTCAAAGTCAGTGCATGTGTCATCGAAAAAGATGAGGACGTATGCAACGGAACATCTAAGGCAAACAGTGCCATTGTTCACGCAGGCTTTGATGCAAAACCAGGGACATTAAAGGCAAAACTTAATGTTCGCGGAAACGAAATGATGGATGAGTTGTCAAAGGAGTTGGATTTCCCATTTAAGAGAAACGGTTCTTTGGTTGTATGTACAAAGGATCAGGATCCTGCACTTTTGGATGAACTGGTAGAAAAGGCTAAGGCGAATGGTGTTGAAGTTCAGATTCTCGAGAGAGACGAACTGATTAAGATGGAGCCAAACTTAGCAGATGATGTTGTAAAAGCATTATATGCACCAACCGGTGCTATTGTTTGCCCGTTCCATTTGACAATGGCTTTGGCAGAAAATGCTGCGGACAACGGCGTGGAGTTCTTCTTAAATACAGAAGTAACAAAGATTGAAAAGAAAGATGACCGTTATGTCATCAGCACAGATAAAGATACCATCGAGGCAAAGACAGTTGTCAATGCAGCCGGTGTTTACGCTGACAAGTTTAACAATATGGTAAGTGAGCACAAGTTGGAAATCATTGCCCGCCGCGGACAGTATATGCTTCTGGATAAGGATGCCGGTTCTCATGTTTCAAGAACCATCTTCCAGTTGCCAAGTAAGATGGGTAAGGGTGTTTTGGTAACACCTACTGTTCACGGAAATCTTTTAGTAGGTCCTACTGCCGAGGATATTGATGATAAAGAAGGAGTAAACACCACCGCTGAGGGACTGGGGTCTCTGGCAGCCACCAGCGCACAGTCAGTAAAAAATGTTCCGATGCGTCAGGTTATTACTTCATTTGCAGGTCTTCGTGCACACGAAGTAAACGGAGATTTCGTTATTGGAGAGGCAGAGGATGCACCTGGCTTCTTCAACGCAGCAGGAATCGAATCACCGGGACTTTCTTCTGCACCGGCCATTGGTGAGATGGTAGCTTCTCAGGTGGCAGAAAAACTTGGCTTGGAGAAAAATCCAAACTTTAACGGAAAGAGAAAGGGCATTCTTAACCCTGCAACACTTTCCATCGAAGAGAGAAATGAGCTTATCAAAAAGCAGCCGGCTTATGGTAACATCATTTGCCGTTGCGAGATGGTAACAGAGGGAGAAATCCTTGATGCAATTCACAGAACTCTTGGCGCTCGTTCCTTAGATGGAGTAAAGCGTAGAACCAGAGCTGGAATGGGACGTTGCCAGGCAGGCTTCTGTTCACCAAAGACTATGGAAATTCTGGAGCGTGAAGTTCCAATGAGTATGTTTGATGTAACCAAGAATGGTAAAGATGCCAAGATTGTGTTTGGTTACAACAAGAAAATATAAGGAGGGGCGCGAAAATGAATTATGATTTAGTCATCGTTGGTGGTGGTCCTGCAGGTCTTGCAGCAGCCATTGCAGCAAAGGATAATGGAATTGACAGCATTTTAATTATTGAGAGAGACCGTGAACTTGGTGGTATTTTGAATCAGTGTATTCACAATGGTTTCGGTTTACATACCTTTAAGGAAGAATTGACCGGTCCTGAGTATGCATCCAGATTTATTGCTCAGGTTGAAGAGCGTGGAATCGAGTACAAGCTCAACACTATGGTTATGGATATTGCAAATGACAAGACTGTCACAGCAATGAATTCCACAGATGGAATGTTTACCGTGCAGGCAAAGGCAGTGGTTCTTGCAATGGGATGCCGTGAGCGTTCCCGTGGAGCTTTGAACATTCCTGGTTACAGACCAGCCGGTATTTTCTCAGCAGGTACCGCTCAGAGATTGGTAAATATCGAGGGATATATGCCTGGTCGTAGAGTAGTTATCTTAGGTTCCGGTGACATCGGACTTATTATGGCCCGTCGTATGACTCTTGAGGGAGCTAAGGTTTTGGCTGTGGCAGAGTTGATGCCATACTCAGGTGGATTAAAGAGAAACATTGTACAGTGTCTGGATGATTTTGATATTCCGCTTTACCTTTCTCATACAGTAGTTGATATTCAGGGTAAGGAAAGAGTTGAGGGCATTACAATCGCTGAGGTTGGTCCTGACAGAAAGCCAATTCCTGGTACAGAAATTCACTACGACTGTGATACACTTTTGCTTTCCTGCGGACTTCTTCCTGAAAATGAGTTGTCTAAGACAGCAGGTGTAGAGCTTAGCCCAATCACTTCAGGTCCTGTTGTAAATGATAGCTTGGAGACAAATATCCCTGGTGTGTTTGCTTGTGGTAACGTGCTTCACGTACATGATTTGGTTGATTTCGTTTCTCAGGAAGCTACCAATGCAGGTAAGAATGCAGCTAAGTTTATTAAAGAGGGTGAACAGAAGACCTCTAAGGAAATTGAAATTCTTCCTGTAGATGGTGTTCGTTACACTGTTCCTAAATACGTTCGTCCGGAAGTGATGGATGATACACTTACCGTTCGTTTCCGTGTTGGTCAGGTCTTCAAGGGATGCGCCATTGCCACATACTTTGGTGATGAGTTAATTTCTAAGAGAAAACGTCCGGTTATGGCTCCGGGTGAGATGGAACAGGTTGTTCTGAAAAAATCTCAGTTGGCTGAGTATCCGGATATCAAGAACATTACAATAAAGATTGAGGAGGCATAAAAAGATGGAAACAAGAGATTTAATTTGTATCGGCTGTCCTCTTGGATGCAGCCTTAAGGTTACTTTGGAAAATGGTGAAGTCACAGAAGTGACAGGTAATACCTGTCCAAATGGTGACAGATATGCCAGAAAAGAGTGCACAAATCCTACCCGTATTGTGACATCCTCTGTTCGTGTAAAGGGTGGAAAAATCAATATGGTATCCTGCAAGACAAAAGAGGATATTCCAAAGGGTATGATTTTTGACATCACAAAGGCACTGGAGAATGTTGTTGTAAGCGCACCGGTTGCCATTGGAGATGTGGTACTGAAAGATGTCTGCGGCACCGGCGTTGATGTGGTAGCCACAAAAAATGTCGAAGTAAAATAGTTGTCTTTTTTGGGGAAGGAAGACGAGTATAAATAAGGGGGAAAGGACCATCCTGTGGGGGCAGGGTGGTCCTTTTTTGAGCCAATAGGGACAGATACCAATGGCTCGATTTTTTTTTGTTGAAAGTCGGCTTTTTGGCGGAGTACTGCCACCGGTAGGGGGACCGGCTTTTATTATGTCGAATCCTTTGTGTATCTCTAATATGCTGATTTTTCTTTTACTATTAAAACTGTCTTTTTAAGGTTCGACAACCGCTAGGATAATGTTCGCCTATGGCAGATATGATTGCAGAGCAAATTAGAGATTCTAAGAGCTGGATTGTTTATTCGGTACGAGGGTACATGGATGTGCCCGAGAGGCATAACCGCACCTGGATGGTGCGTTTATGCCGATACCACAAATTAGATGAAAGAATGCTCCAAGCTCCTAGAATCTCTTATGAAGCGGTTGCCTAAATATCTGCCATAGGCGTACATATCCTTCGCGAAAAGTCGAAGCCGTAAAAAGACAGTTTCTTCAAACAAAATCAGCATTAAGAGATACTACAAATTTTCTCCGATATAATAAAAGCCGGTCCCCCTACCGGTGGCAGTACTCCGCCAAAAAGCCGACAGGATATATCTCTCGAGCCATTGGTATCCGTCCCTAATGGCTCATTCTTTCGTCGATGATTTTATTTTGTTGTTCAATTTCATCTTCTGACATAGGTTTAATCATCAGTTCGGCCGCCAGAGATTTTGAATCCTGATTTTTCTCGTAAAAATATCCAATGATACTAAAGGTAATTGCGCCCAAAAGATTGACAAACAAATCCTTCATGGTATCAATAATGCCAATGTCCAAATATCCGCCTTGTACCCTGATTTCCTGACCGTCGGCAGTCTTTACAATGGTCTCTGTAATCTTTGAAATGTGGATGGGAATCTGGGAGTTGCTAGGGTCTAATGTGACAGAACCGATATCTGAAACAATAAAATCCTTTTGCATATCCAGGAAAAAGAAATGATCCATAGTAAACTCAATGAATTCCCAAATCACTCCGATGGTCATAGAAAAGCAAAAGGCCATCAAAGCAAGATAAAAGGGGGAAAGATGCATATGATCGGAATCCCGCCGGTTGAGGACATAAACCATGGATAGTCCCACTGCGGCACAAAGGAATCCGTTTAAGGTGTGAAGCATAGTGTCCCAACCGGGTATGGCAGTGTAGTATTTGTTTACTTCTCCCAGTATTTCAGCGGCAAAGATAAATCCATATATGATAATCTGAAAAGACGGTGGAATATACACCTTTAGCATTCCTTCAAAAAATGAGGGGAGTAAAAATAAAAGCAACGACAGAACACATAGAGCGGCACTTTCATAGTTATGGGTAAAAATGCATCGTACACCGATGGCTATTATAATAAGTCTTAAAATTGAATAAACCCGAAATTGTTTTTTGTTTAAGGATATTCTGATTTTTAATCGTTTAATAAATTTCCTCATCTGTCTTTTATTCGTCCTTCCTTTATCAAAAGTTGCACCTATCTTAACATAATATAGAAAAGAATTCCAATAGTATCACGGAATTCATAATAGTTTTGACCATTCTTGGGAAATTTTTTATAATGAATCTAGATATGTTGCAAGATATGTTGTTTGATTGAAAAGGGAATTTATGAAAAAACAAAAAAATTATATGAAAAGAACTAAGAGAGGGTGGAAGTCTTTGGTATCTCTGTGCCTAAGTCTGGGTATTGTAACATCTATGTTTTTTGGTGTGGCATACCCGAAATTGCCGGAGACCACCGGATATATTTCCACTGTGGAAGCGGCAGGCAGCGTTAAGGTTATCAAGGCAGATAAATCTACAGCTGCCAAGGTACATAAGCAGTTATATAGAGGGAAAGCTGTTACCTTAAAGGTAAAAGGGGGACAGTCCTCATCCCAAAAACTGTTGAAAAAATTAATGCCAAAAGTTCAAAAGGCAAACAAAAATGGGGTTATTTTTCATTACAATTACATAAATACCAAAGGGAACTATTCTTATTACACAGTTTCTTCCGACGATGCCCAATTGTATATGTACAGTGTCAAGTTTGTGAATAAACTTTGGAAAACAATAAAGACGAAGTTGAATACAGATTTGAATAAGGCGTTGTATCAGGATTATCTCAGAAATAAAAATGAGCAGAGCCGTATGCTTCACACAGCTTATGATTTTTATACCCGTTATCTTGTTGCCACGAATTATGCCGAATCAGACGGAGTTTGCTATTCAAATCAAAAAATAGGTGATGCCATTGATGCAGTAGGAGGATGGAACCTCAAAAAAATTGTATATAGTGGTATGAGTCCCCAAACCACAGTGGCCAGTGAAATACTGATGAGGAACTATAGTGGTATGATGCAAAATGGCGAAATCTATGATCGGATTATTAAGTCAATTAAGACTGTGGACGGTGAAATGCGTGTGCAGGTGATGTCGTATAAAGAGTTCGCTTCAAATAAAAAAGTAAAAAAGCTTTACGGAGACGAAAACACTTGGTGTAGCATGTATTATAAACCGAGCAAGGGCAGTACCACCTACTTTAAGGGGGCAAATCATCTGTTTTTAAGAAACAGGGAAGCGATTTTGTATAAAACCAAAAACTTTTGTGATTTGAGCGCGGCCATGAAAGTATATGCTATAGGTTACAGCGACTATTTTAGTTGCCAGTTTTCTCATAGTAATATTTCGTATTCAATGATTTATGACAGTAATATATATTATCCGCCGGCCCAGACAGGCAAAGCTATGAAAAATTTATATAAGAACAAAGCAAAGGGCGTGTGTCAGGCATTTGCAGCTTATGAACGTATTTTGTTTGACCAGTTAAATATTACAAATTATTTCAATTCGAATTTTAATATTAATCATGCATGGTCAGTGGTAAAGGTAAAGAATTCCAAGGGGAAAACCCTGTGGATTCCATTTGATTACGGAATTGGACCATGTGACAGCCGTGGAATCAGGCTGGCGGTTTCTGATGATATCTGGAAAAAATATCTGTCTACAGATAAGAAACGATATAAGTTGTATTTGGCAAATATTCCGGGAGCGCCGACCAAGAAGAATTTCACCAACGCAGATTTTAACTAGGGGAAAAGAATGGCAAATCAATCAAATCAAAAACTAAAACTTTTATATATTATGGATATGTTAAAAGAACATTCTGATGAAGAACACCCGCTGACGGCAGCAAGGATGATTGACGAGTTGGAGCTATATGGAATCACCGCTGAGCGAAAAAGTATATACCGGGATATTCAGGTGTTGCAGGAGTATGGACTGGATATTGAAAAGGCTCCGGAGAACAATGGATTTTATCTGGTCAACCGGGAGTTTGAACTTCCGGAGTTAAAACTATTGGTGGATGCAGTGGCAGCATCCAAATTTATCACAGAAAAGAAATCCAGAGAGTTGGTGGCAAAGATTGAGGGGCTGGCAAGCGAATATCAGGCAAAGCATCTTCATCGTCAGGTGGTGGTTTCCGATCGTGTAAAAAATGCCAACGAGAGTATATATTATGCTATTGATGAGATCTACAACTGCATTGATAATCATCACAAGATGACTTTTCAATATATGGAGTGGAATGAAAAAAAAGAACAGGTACTCCGGCATAATGGAAAGACCTATCTGGTGAGCCCTGAGTTTCTGCTTTGGGATAATGAGTATTATTATCTGGTGGCTTTTGATGAGGAAGCTGGGGAAATCAGACACTACCGGGTGGATAAAATCAGAAATGCTTTTGAGACGGAAGAGGACTGGAATCCGGCAGCCGGCGGGATTAATAAGGGGGACTATGCAAAGAAACGGTTCAGTATGTTTGCAGGAGAACCGAATGTTGTGAGACTTCGGGCACCAGCCCGGATGGCCGGGGTTATGGTGGATCGTTTTGGTGCGGAGGTAGCCATGCGACCGGATGGGGATGATATTCTGGTGCGGGTGTCGGTGGAAGTGAGTCCTCAGTTTTTTGGTTGGATTACGGGCTTGGGAGGAAATGTTACCATTGATTCACCGGCGGAAGTCCGCATGCAGTATCAGGACTATCTGAAGAAGATTATGGAAAAGTATTGAACAGTTGGAATTGAGGATAAGGGTTGTAAAATTAAGGCAAAAAAGTGAAAAACCCGAAATTTGTCAAATTGAACATTGAGAAATATAAGAGGATAACATATAATAGTGCAGTAAAAAACAAAGGAGGACACAAGTTATGAAAAAATTTGGAATCAAAGAAGTTGTTGCAACCGGTATTGGCACTGCCTTGTTTGTAGTACTTACACAGGTGCAGATTCCACTGGGATTTATCCCCAATACATCTTTACAACCAAGAGCAGCAGTGTTGGCATTTTTGGCAGCAGTGTTTGGACCAATCGTTGGTGGTATTGTAGGTCTTTTGGGACATGCCCTGGGAGATGCTATGTTTTATGGTAGTATCTGGTGGAGCTGGGTATTCCCGGATGCAGTGTTTGGTATCGCTATGGGACTTTTCGCAAAGAAGTTTCAGATCAAAGAAGGCGGATTCTCAGGTAAGAACATTGCCTTGTTCAACATTGTTCAGATTATAGCAAATATTGTTGCCTGGATTGTGGTTGCTCCGGTACTTGATATTCTCATCTACTCAGAGCCGGCAAACAAGGTATTTGTTCAGGGCGTGTTCGCTTGCCTTGGCAATGTGATTATTACTGCAATTCTTGGAACTCTTCTTGGCGTTGGTTATACCAAGATTGGAGCTAAGTCATCAAGCCTTGCAAAAGAGGACTAATATTTTAAAGGAAATGTGATTGTGAAACCTATTATTGAATTCAAAAATTATTCGTTTAAATACAATTCACAGGTAGAACCAACTCTCCGGGATATTGATCTTGCCATCTATCCCGGAGAAAAAATTCTCATTATTGGACCATCCGGATCGGGCAAGTCAACCCTTGCTAACTGTATCAATGGATTGGTTCCTTTTTCTTATGGGGGAGAGAGTACCGGTGAGTTATATATTGGAGGTAAGGAGCCAAAGGATTTGGGAATCTTTGGATTGTCCAAAATGGTGGGGACTGTTCTACAGGATACCGACGGACAGTTTATCGGTCTTACCGTGGCTGAGGATGTGGCTTTTGTACTGGAAAATGATTGTATGGAAGAGGCACGGATGCACCGGCGGGTGGATGACATCGCAGAGATGGTAGATATCAAAAATCTTCTTGGACATGCGCCTGGGGAACTTTCCGGAGGACAAAAACAACGTGTGTCTATGGCGGGAGTTATGATAGACGATGTGGATATTCTGCTTTTTGATGAGCCCCTTGCCAATCTGGATCCGGCCACGGGAAAACGTGCCATTGCACTGATAGATTCCATCCAAAAAGAACAGAACAAGACCATTGTCATTATTGAACACCGATTAGAGGATGCTCTTTACAAAGATGTGGACCGAATTGTTGTGGTAGGAGATGGAGTCATTGTGGCAGATATGACACCGGATGAGCTGCTTTCCTGTGATATTTTAAAAAGTCAGGGAATCCGTGAACCTCTCTATGTGACTGCATTAAAACATGCCGGTTGCGATATACACTCAGAGGACCATCCGGCCCATGTGGAAACTATGGACTTTGCACCCTACCGGAATCAGGTAAAAGACTGGTTTGCACAGGCAAAATCTCCGGTTAAGAAAAACGAAACGGATAGAGTTCTTGAGGTGGAACACTTGGACTTCGCATATGATGAGTCCCGTCAGATACTTCAGGATATCAATTTTTCTGTGAAACAGGGTGAAATGCTGAGTATCGTTGGTAAAAACGGAGCCGGAAAGACCACTCTTTCCAGTCTGATATGTGGATTTTTGAAACCCATAAGCGGAAGAATTCTTCTTGATGGAAAAGACATTGCCCCTCTTTCCATCAAGGAGCGGGGAGAAAAAATTGGGCTTGTAATGCAAAATCCAAACCAGATGATCTCCAAGGCTATGATTTATGATGAGGTGGCACTGGGACTTGCCGTTCGCGGTGTTCCAGAGGAGGAAATCAAGGAGCGGGTATATGACACCCTAAAGATCTGTGGACTGTATCCTTTCCGAAACTGGCCCATTTCAGCCCTGAGTTTTGGACAAAAGAAGAGGGTGACCATTGCTTCCATTCTGGTAATGAATCCGGAGATTATGATTTTAGATGAACCTACAGCAGGGCAGGATTATCGTCACTATACCGAGATTATGGAGTTCTTAAAGCGAATTAATGAGGAACGGGGCACAACCATTATTATGATTACCCATGATATGCACCTGATGCTGGAATACACAGACCGTGCCATTGTCATAGCAGACGGGCAACTGATTTCTGATGATACACCGGCGAATGTTTTGACCAGTGCCGAAATTGCGGAGCGGGCATATCTAAAACAGACCTCGCTTTACGAGATGGCAAAGCAATGTGGTATCCAGTCACCTTCTGCGTTTGTGGAATGCTTTATAAACTATGAAAGGAGGGTGCGCTAGTGGCAAAATTGCTGACATACAAAGAAAAAGGCACCTGGATGGAAAATCTGTGCGGTGTGACAAAACTGATTTTTTTCCTGGCATGGACTATTACCTGTATGCTTACGTACGACACCCGAATTTTGGCGGTGATGCTTTTCATCAGTCTGCTTCTTTTTAA
The DNA here is from genome assembly GCA_022768745.1 of Lachnospiraceae bacterium. Taxonomy (GTDB): domain Bacteria; phylum Bacillota; class Clostridia; order Lachnospirales; family Lachnospiraceae; genus Pararoseburia. Next base: position 4,179 of record JALELK010000005.1, on the reverse strand, counting down.
ATTGTCCAAGACACAGTGGAGCCAGGTGGGTTCTGTGTTCAAGGTGATTTTGGTATTTATGATTATCAATGTGGTTGCCATCTTTATTTTTGCACCTGGTCAGGGAACAAAAATTTACGGCACAGAACACATTTTGTATAGTTTAGGCGGGCGCTGGAAACTTACCGGTGAGCAGTTGTTTTACGAGCTGAATGTGGTGCTGAAGTATTTTACAATTGTCCCTGCGGTATTTATGTTTATCATCACAACCAACCCTTCGGAACTGGCGGCGTCTTTAAACAAGCTGGGTGTAAGTTATAATATAGGTTATTCCATTGCCATTGCCCTTCGTTACATTCCTGATGTACAGGATGATTTTCATAAAATCAAAAACGCACAGGAGGCCAGGGGTATTGAAATGTCGGGAAAGGCAAAACTGACAGAGCGCATTAAAAATGTTTCTGCCATTATTTTTCCGCTGATTTTTACAAGTATGGAACGGATTGACACGGTAAGTAATGCCATGGAGTTGCGAGGGTTCGGAAAAAACAAAAAACGTACCTGGTATATGGGAAGAAAGCTTGCCGGAAGAGATTATGTTGTTATGGCAGTCACCTTTGCGTTTATGATTGTGGCCCTTGTGGTTACCTACCATGATGGAAATCGGTTTTATAATCCTTTTGTCTAAAACCATAGTCGTTATGGAATAGTTGTCCTTTACTTTTTCACTATTATATGCTAATCTTTTAATCAGTTAGCACGCTAAAGCGTCATGAGAAAGGATATAAATAGGATGAAGAACTTTAAGAAGTTGACAGCCCTTGTATTGATTGCAGTGATGGCTGTTGGAATGGTAGCTTGCGGAGGAAAGGAAACCAAGGATAAAAACACCTCCGGGAGTGCAAATGATGATAACACATTTGTGGTAGGTTTTGATCAGGATTTTCCACCTTTCGGTTATGTGGGAGATGACGGCGAATTTACCGGATTTGATATTGAAATGGCAGAGGAATGCGCAAAGCGCATGGGACAAAAGATTGTTCTTCAGCCCATTGACTGGGATGCCAAGGATATGGAACTGGAATCAGGAACCATTGATTGTATCTGGAATGGATTTACCATCAATGGCCGTGAGAATCAGTACACATGGACGGACGTTTATATGGACAATTCCCAGGTGGTAGTTGTTCGTAAAGATTCCGGTATCAAGACCTTGGATGATTTAAAGGGTAAAAATGTGGAAGTACAGAAAGAGTCCTCTGCACAGTCGGCAATCGAAGACAATGAGGAGCTTAAGAATTCTTTTGCAGAACTTCGTACCGTAGGTGAATACAATACTGCAATTATGGATCTGGAGTCCGGTGCGGTGGATGCCATTGCTATGGATGTGTTTGTGGCAAAGGATCAGATTAAAGACAAAACCGATGAACTTATGATTCTGGATGAACAGATTTCCACAGAACAATATGCGGTTGGATTTAAAAAGGGAAATGAAGAACTGCGAGACAAGGTAGAAGACACCTTGAAGGAAATGGTTAAGGACGGAACCTTCGCCAAGATTTCCGAGAAGTGGTTTGATATGGATGTGTGTATCTTAGAACCTTAAGAAGATTTATGATGCAGGCAGGCCAAAGGGTCTGCCTGTTTCTTTATTTAATTCAGATAGGAGACAAAAAATGAGTTTGCAGATGATTATTGCCCAGTTGGGACAGGGCATGATGACCACAATTTCCATTTTCCTTTTGACCTTGCTTTTTTCTCTGCCTTTGGGATTGATTGTGGCCTTTGGTCGTATGTCCAAAAATAAAATAATACAGGGGATTGTGAGAGTATACATATCCATTATGCGGGGAACACCCCTGATGCTTCAATTGTTGGTGGTTTACTTTGGCCCCTATTATCTGTTTGGCATTAGTATCTCTTCCGCATATCGCGGGTATGCGGTCATCATAGCTTTCGCATTGAACTATGCTGCATATTTTGCAGAGATATATCGAAGCGGAATTGCCTCCATGCCTAAGGGCCAGTATGAGGCGGCCAAAGTTCTTGGTTACACAAAATTCCAAACCTTTTTTAAGATTATTTTGCCCCAGGTGATAAAGCGGATTTTGCCATCTGTTACCAATGAGGTGATTACTTTGGTAAAGGATACTTCATTGGCATTTTCCATTGCATATGCGGAGATGTTTACCCAGGCAAAGGCATTGGCGGCATCCCAAAAGAGCATGGTACCATTCATAGCGGCGGCTGTGTTCTACTATGTCTTTAATGCGGTGGTAGCGGCAATTATGAACGTTGTGGAAAAGAAAATGAATTACTATCAGTAGAAAGGAGGGCTTATGAACGTATTAGAATTGAAGCATGCAAAAAAAGCGTTTGACGGAGTTTTAGTGTTAAAGGACATTGATATGCATGTGGCAGAAGGAGAAGTTGTGTCCATTATCGGGCCTTCCGGTTCCGGGAAGTCTACACTACTTAGGTGTTGTACTTTTTTGGAGACGCTGGATGATGGAAGCCTTTCTTACGGAGGCAGGGAAGTGATTTCCTCCCAGAATGGAAAAGCGGTTTACGGATCCAAACAACAACAAAAAGAAGCTATGGGAAATTTTGGATTGGTGTTTCAAAACTTTAATCTTTTCCCTCATTATTCTGTGTTGAAGAATATTATGGATGCTCCGGTATCCGTACAAAAAAGAAACCCCAAGGAAGTGGAAACAGAGGCCAGGGCTCTGCTAAATAAAATGGGACTTGGCGATAAGGCAGATGCCTATCCTTATCAGTTGTCCGGGGGGCAGCAACAGAGGGTGTCCATAGCAAGAGCTTTGGCTATGCGTCCAAAGATTTTATTCTTTGACGAGCCCACCAGTGCCCTTGATCCGGAACTTACACTGGAAATTCTTAAGGTAATTAAGGAACTTGCGGAAGAAAAAATGACCATGGTAATCGTGACTCATGAGATGAACTTCGCCAGAGATGTGTCAAATCGTATGATTTTCATGGATAAAGGTGTCATTGTGGAAGAAACCACACCGGAAGAACTCTTCAAGTCTGAAAATGAACGAACCAGAGAGTTCTTAGGAAAGTATCATGACCTTTCTTAAAAATAAAAAGGTTCCCGCATAACTTTTACTATTCCATCTGCAGGCCGTTACGTTTCTTTCCGAGCGAGAGCGTGTCTGTAATGGAATATGTAAAGTTATGCGGGAATCTTTTGCGTTATGATGAAAAGATTAAATATATCCCCCGTCTAACCCGATAATTTGACCGGTAAGGTAGGATGGGCTGTTCAAAATTGAGAGGACAGCCTGTGCTACCTCTTTTGTTGTGGCAAAATGTCCCGCCGGAATTTCTTCTTCCAGAGAAGTTCTCTCTTCCAAAGATAAGAAATCGTTCATTTCCGTGTCAATGACACCACAGGCCAAAGCGTTGACGGCAATGTTGCTGGGAGCCAGTTCCTTGGCCAGAGCTTTGGTGAAAGCGTGAATTCCTCCTTTGCTGGCAGAGTATGCAACCTCACAGGAGGCGCCTACTCTTCCCCACATAGAAGAGATGGAAACGATGTGCCCCTGTTTGTTTGAGACCATGGCGGGCACAAATCCTTTGGCTGTATAGAAACAGGAGGACAGATTAACGCCAATGAGATGGTTCCATTCTTCCGGGGACATATCGGTTAACAGGCCGATGTGGGAGATACCGGCATTGTTGATGAGAACATCGATTTGTCCAAAATCAGCAAGAGTCTGGGAGGCAACCCGGGATACAAAGTCGTAGTCGCTCATGTCACCAACAAAGGTCAGCACCCGGATATGGAATTTTTCTTCCAATTCTGTTGCAAGATCCGTGAGCATATCTTTGTTTTTTTCACAGGTGAGACTGAGATGATAACCCTCCTGTGCCAAGGTTTTTGCAATGGCAGCACCGATGCCTCTGGATGCTCCGGATATAAATGCTGTTTTATACATAAAAAGTGCCTCCAAACCATAATAAAATCTGAGAGAAGTATATCAAACACCTGTCAAAAACTCAACAAATAAATGTATGGACAATTTGAAACCATAATAAATATTTTCTGAAAACTACTTGTCTGAATAGGGAAATATGTTATAATTAACCTATGATATTCCTAGGTATCAAATAAATGTATAAAGGGGATGGGCATCATGAGAATTACGATCACAGGAAAAAACATTGAACTTACAC
>JALELK010000092.1 GCA_022768745.1 Lachnospiraceae bacterium | reverse complement strand
ATATTTGCCTGTCAATTGCATCCATCTTTTTACCCCCTTTCTGCAGTACGCTAACATAAGAGTCTTCGTCCTACTGGTTGTTTGTGATATATGTACAAATGCGCATGAGCATAAGCACCGATTTATTAATCAATGATGGATAAGTTGATAATTCCGCTATGCTGCCATTGAAAAATTATTGATAAATCTGATAACTCAAAAGAAGAAGGAAAAACATAGGGGGATTTACCAACAATTTTCCAACAGCATCATTTACAGCGGTTTACCAACTTACCCACATTGTCGACTGCTAAATTCATATTCTCTCTGTATTTTTATGAAAAAATCTCTGTGTTTTTGGTAAATATAAATAAATTATTTTTGGTATAATCTAAATATATTTAAGATATTCATAATATATCAAAATAAGTTACGATTGTAAAGGAAAATTTCTAAATATATTTAGAGCAAGGAGAAAAATTATTATGATTCAAACAAATTTAAGAATTGCCAGAGAAAACAAAGGAATATCAAAAGTAGAATTAGCAAAAAAAATAGGTGTAAGTGACCCAACAATAGGAAACTGGGAAAATAGTGAAAAAAATTTATACCCACCGATAGATAAATTGATGCAAATTTGTGACATTTTAGGGGTAACTATTAATGATATCGTCGATGATGAATCTGATCAGAATGAATCTATCCAAAATGAAGAGGAAGCCACAAAGAAATTTTTAAATGAATTAGAAGAACTTCCGGAAAAAGAAAAGGATATCATCCTGCAACTTGCATTGCAGAACAATACCCTTCTTGATGGTTATTCCGTAAATGAACGCAAAAAAATAACCCAAACAGCGCTAAATCTGTCCGAGTTACTTTATAGTGCGCGATCAGGGGTTCGAACCCTGGACACCCTGATTAAGAGTCAGGTGCTCTGCCAGCTGAGCTAATCGCGCATATGCTTTTCACGACAAGGAATAGAATACTATAACTTTTCACAAAAAGCAAGTGTTTTTTTCAAATTTTTTAAATTTTTACATGGTGTTCTACATATTCGCAAATAAAGCCGCAATTTCGTCCGGTGACAAGGTCTTATTCGGGTCTGACAAGTCCGGCATTGGCGGTTTCTCTTCTTCCGGTGCTGTCTCAGGCATAGGTTCCATCTCTACCTCAACTTCCGGCTCTTGCTCCTCCTCAGGCTCTGGTGCTGCTACACTTTCCGCATTTGAAAACAGAGCTGCAATCTCATCCGGTGATAAAGTCTTATTCGGATCTGATAAATCCGGCATCGGCAACTCTTCCGGTGCTTCCTCCTCATCTGCCTCAGGTACATCCACATCATCCAAACTTGGCAGTTCATCCTCTACAGGCAATTCTATATCATCCAAGTTCGGTAGCTCATCTTCTTCCGGTAATTCTATGTCATCCAGATTTGGTAGCTCGTCTCCTTCCGGTAATTCTATATCATCCAAGCTTGGCAGTTCGTCCTCCACCGGCATCTCTAAATCTTCCGTATCCACTACCGGCTCATCCTCGTCTATGATATCCGCCTCGTCTATCTTCGGTAAACTCTCCTCCGGTAAATCCATCTGTATATCCTGCTGCATCTCCGCCTGAGGTGCTTCCGGGAAATCTGTAGTTTTAACCTCTGCCAAATTGATTCCCTGCTGCACCTGCTGCAAAAGACTTTGGATGGTGTCAAACTGAGTCTGAATGTTCTTTTGATTCTCACTCATCTCATCCTTGGTCTGCTGCATAATCTCCTGCTGGAGTTTCATCAGTTCTTCTTTATTGTCTGCCAGCTTTTCTTCAAATCCAAACACTCTCTGAATCAATTCATCATTGGCATTCATAAGAGCCTCTGCATTTTCTTTGTTTCGACTGATGGTGACTTTAGCTACTGCCTTTTGGGCAGAAATAATATCCTCAGCCGGAAAGCTGTTACCCTCTTCTAAGGCAGACAACCTCTGTCCTATCTCGTCAAAGGCCTTCTTTGTGGACAGATAAGATGCCTTTTGGGCTTTATAGATATCCTGGTATTCTTTCCATTCCATATTTTTGATTTTTTGATTCAAATCGATAATCGCCATCACCAGGAAAAATAAAACTAAAATCATACAGATAGCCACAACAATCAAGGCCACAAAGTTTTCCCGGGAATGAATCATAAAATACAATTCCAAAAGCAAAAACAGTGCTTCAAATACACTGGAAAATGCTATAATCAACTTTTCTTTTAAAATAGAATTCGGGCTGGTTTCCTTTTGCATTTTTTCTTTCTGTATTTTATCCATATTCTTCCCCCATTTAAACAAAATATTATCTATATTATACACCTGTCACAGAACTTGGCTCAACCCTTTCTTTTGTATTTACAATTTGTTTGCACTCCTTTTTTTGTCGTGATAAACTTATCTTGATACAAGTGACAATTTTCGACATAGGTGGATTTCATATGAATTACATAATCATTCGTTCTCTCTGTTTGGTTGTGGCACTCTTTACCATGCAGAGTTACTTTTTTTATGGTGCACACACAAAATCACATCGTTTTTTACCGGTTCTTCTCACCTGTGTCTGTCTGTACGGCTTTTATGAACTGGTTTTGGCCCTTACCAACGCCGACGATTTGTTTTTACTTTTGGAGCAGTTACTGTTGGTTCAGGTCATCTACATCACCATTCACTATATTTTTGATTTTTCAAATGAGACCATCCCTCTCCGAGCAGAAGCCCTTGGGCTTACCTCTTTGCTGGTGGGAGATGTCTTTACATTTTTACAACACTTCTTTGACAAAGCTGTTTTCCACGTTTTATATCTGGTATTTGTCTATGGCTTTTTAGCTGTGGTTATTATTTCTACGCTGGTTTTTACACTGACCAAACGCATCAAAAGCAAGCGAGAACGTTACATTGTAGGTATGCTTTATTTGGCATTTTTATTTCCCTCTTTCGGTTTACCTTTCCGAAGATACTCGGCATTTGGCGCCCCTATCTTCTGCGTTTGTTTGATTGTTTCCTGCTGCATCGTTTTATACCTGTTGAGAAACGGATTTATGTCAGATATGAAACAGGAGCTTCAGGAAAATATCTATAATAACAATCACATCTGTACCATTTTGTTTGACTCAAAGAAACAATTTTTGGATGCCAACCATATGGCCAAGCAATGCTTTTCCGAGATATATCTGCAAAACTGCTTCTCTCTGGAAAAAGACAACGATATTTTTGAATACCGGAATTCCATTTATCGTTACTTCACCCAACCGGTTACCCTGAGCGACGGTTTTGAGGGCTATATTGTCACTGCACTGGATATCACAGATGAACAACAGCAGCTCAATCAGTATAAAGAAGAGTTAGCCGCAAAAGACCCCACATCAGAGTTAAAGGATTATGGGATTTTCGTGCCGGATGAAAAAAAGAATTCCGTCACCGACACATATTGCAATGAGGTTTCTTCCATTGCATCAACTTTGGATTCTCTTGCCCACACAGATTTAGCTATGTTCCGCATTAAGGTTCATGGCATAAAAAGTTCATCTAAACAGCTGGGCTATACAAATATAGGAGAACAGGCAGAGATAATGGAAATGGCTGCGAAACTGGAAAACAAAGATTTTATTTTTTCTCATCTGGATTCCTTTGTGCAACTTTGTAATGATACGGTTTCAACGATTAAAGAGAGGCGATAAACTATGAATACATTTTCCCGAGGCAAACTACTAAGACAATCTTATCAGACATTTTTAGACAAATGTCATGCCATTATTTTGATTTACGGAGATGACAACACTTACGAACTGCTACAGTCTGACAAACTCTTTTCCGGTCGCATCCCGGAAAATGGCGATTTGAAGACTTTATATAAGGAAATTTTTCTCCAGAAAAAAGAAGGTACACCTTCCGTAAATGAAAACTATGACTCCTTTATCGACATTCAATTGTTCAAGCAGGACAATTATCATGACTATATCTTTATCGACAAAAATCCTATGGAATTTCGGGTATTCTCTATGGGAGAGAATGTCTTTGCCCTTTATTTTATGGATTTAAGTATCTCTGCTCAATCTGTGCAAAAAAACACCCTAAAGCTGGACACCATTACACAGAATTACCTTTTTTCAATGATTGTAAATCTTGCCGACGACAGTTGTCAGGCCTCTAATGTGTCTGAGTTGGTGGGAAAGCACCACGATTATCTGGATATCACTTATTCTGACTGGCGGACTATGATTTCTAAAATGTTTCACCCGGAGGACCGGAATCTATTTTTCAACATTTCCGACCCGGAAAATATTAGGAAGGAACTAAAGGAAAATCCATCTTTTTCCTGTGAACTTCAGATGTTAAATATGGATGGGGTTTATATCTGGGTGCGTTTGGAATTTATCAGAACTGTAGATTTTTCTGAGGAATATCCTGTGTTCTTATACACGGTTCAGGATATTGACAAGGATATGCAACGGCTTTTGCGCCAACAGAACATTTTATCGGAAGCCAAAAAACTCAATCACAAACTTATCCACGAAAATCAGGAAAAAACCGATATGATATCCACTGTTTCTCACGAGTTGCGCACGCCTCTTACCTCTATCCTTGGCTTGGACGAATTAATTATGCGCCAGACTTCCGATGAGCAGATTTTATCCTATGCAAAAAATATTCAGGATGCTGGGCATCTGTTATTGCAACTGATCAATACCGTTTTGGACTATAACCGTATGGAAGCAGGAAAGTTAGAGCTTTTCCCTTCTGTATATTCTCTGAGCTCTCTGCTTAATGATGTGCAGGGAATTGTCACCATACTGGCAAAGGAAAAGGATTTGACCTTTGTCATTCATCAGGATGAGACCTTGCCACCATATCTGTATGGAGATGAATTGAGAATCAAACAGATTTTGATTAATCTCATTACCAATGCCATTAAATACACCAAGAAAGGCTCCGTCACTTTGCGCCTCTCCTTTGATGCAGCCCAACAAAACCAAGGTGTTTTATCCGTAAAAATCTCAGATACCGGAGAGGGCATCCGCCAGGAAGATATGAAAAAATTATATTCTTCCTTTGAACGCATCAATGAATCTTTGCATAAGGATGTTGTGGGAACCGGACTGGGTATGAGCATCGTGCTCTCTCTGTTAAAGCAGATGGATAGCAAATTAGAAGTGGAAAGCGTTTACGGAGAAGGCTCCACTTTCTCCTTCCGGTTGACACAGGGAATACCTTCCTCTCAGGAACAGACTAGTTTTCTTGAAAACAATCAGGTTGCCGCTGATGTGTCTGAAAACACTTTTTCTTTGGAAAATAAGAATATTTTGATTGTAGACGATATGAACATCAACCTTCGGGTTATCAGTGCATTGCTCAGCAATACAAAGGCAAACATTGTCACCGCAAATTCCGGTGAAGAATGCCTGTCTCTGGCAAAAAACACAGATTTTGACGTGATTCTTATGGACCACTTAATGCCGGAAATGGATGGAATCGAAACATTAAAAGCGCTTAAAACCCTTGCCCATTATGAAAATGTGCCGGTGATTGCACTGACGGCAAATGTATTCTCTGGTTCCAGAGAATACTATCGGAAACAGGGATTTTCTGACTTTCTGGAAAAGCCTACGGATTACCAGAGTCTTATCTCCTGTCTGCTACAGTATCTATAAAAAATGTGTAGTTATTCTGAAGAGCATCTCCTCCGAATAACTACACATCAAATCATAATTTTTTAGCTTACTTTCTACTTGATTAAACCACTGTCTCTCAGCAAAATTTCTACATCTGTTCCCTTCACAGATTCCAATACTTTCTTTAGAAGTACTTTTTCCTTAAAGGACAGCGGAACCTCATCAATGGTTTTCTTGTCTATTGCATAGTAGGCTGCTCGAAGCAATTCTCTCACATCATACTTAGAACCCCAAACTTCCGGCACACCTCTATCAACATTAAGAAGTGTATACACAGCCTCCATTCCTGTACGAATAGAATACTCTGTTGTAAAAATGGTATCTCTTGGGGTCTCTGCGAACTGACCAAGGAAGGCAAAGTTTACCGCTCCCTCAGGCACAACCAACGGTCTGTCCTCCTGTTTTCTTGGCTGGAAAAAGGCGTTGATATAAGGCATAAAGCATGTTGTCGTATTGCAACGGTTCTTTGCCCAATCCTCTATCTTGTCTTTTGGCGCCCCAATATGATACAGCCATTCACGACATACCTCTTCACCGGTACAGTCCCGCATTGCCTTTTTCACATAATTACCTTCCTTATTTGTGGTAAGGGAATATACCCATACAAGAACGGTATTTTTATCCTGTGCTTTAAACTGTGGCTGACGATTGATTGTCCAGGAAAGATACCAATGATCCGTACTATCTTTTACCGTTACAATTCCTCCGGTGGTAACTTTTCCTTCCCTTGGATCTCTCTTACATACGTTTATAATTTTCTGAATAATTTCATCATCAGAAGTTTCAATGGTTGCACTCATCCAGTTGGTCGCCTCAAAATCGCTGCAGAATTTTTCCGGATTGCCATATTCTCCATGCTTTGCCTGGGCGGCAATATTCTTCCACAAATCCCATGATTCGCCAGTGCAATTTTTCACATTGCTGATATCCGGTGCTGTATTCTGGTCTCCGTAACAAGAGGTGTCTGTACAACATCCATTGGTGATAAATACTAAATCGTCTTCCACCAAGTCAATCACGTCGGTCTCGCCGTTTTTCTTATAAACAATCTGTGTTGCTACTTTTCTTCCATTCTCATCTTTAATAACAACATTCTTTACATCGATACCATATTCTACCGTCACGCCATGACTTTCCAGATATTTCACAAGTGGAAGAATCATGCTCTCGTATTGGTTATATTTCGTAAAACGAAGAGCTGTAAAATCCGGCAATCCATCAATATGATGGCAATATCTGCACAGATATCTCTTCATCTCCAAAGCGGAAGACCATCTCTGAAATGCAAACATGGTCTGCCAATATAACCAGAAATTTGTGTTCCAGAAGGAATCCGGAAGAACCTCACTAATTTTCTTATCCTCCAGATCTTTTTCCGGTGTCATAAATAATTTGGAAAGAGCCATTGCCGACTCCTTATCAAGAGTAAATTTCTTATCTGTATGGGCATCCTGTCCACACTTCTCTGAAGCACGGCAAAGGGAATAATTAGGGTCATGTTTATTTAACCAATAATACTCGTCAAGTACGGATATTCCGGGTGTCTCAATGGACGGAACATCTCGAAACATATCCCACATACACTCGAAGTGGTTATCCATCTCTCTACCACCTCGCATATAGAATCCCTTACGAATATCCTTTCTACCATCACAGCTGCCACCTGCCAAGTCCAACTTCTCCAGAAGATGTATTCTCTCTCCTTTTACCTGACCATCTCTCACCAGGTAAAATGCTGCTGAAAGTCCCGCCAATCCGGTTCCGATAATATACGCTGACTTTCTATCTGCTCCTTCCGGTTTTTCCGGTTTTGCAAATGCTTCATAAGTTCCTGCTGAATAATACATAAAAAACACTCTCCTTTTTTCTACAAAACAAATCTCACATCTATTTATCTGTAGTTTTTATGTTTTTTAGTATATTCAAAAATAAAAAATCAACGATACATAAAAATAGGAGACTGTCATAGTAAACGACAATCTCCTGACATTGGTTCAGAGCACGACAAAGTGCAATCATTGTCGTATTCCGAATTTTCATCTTTTTTATTTATTATTTAGTTTCGCATTGTTAAGCGCATGATCAAAGGTTCCTTGAATCAATGAATTTAAACGCTCAATGATAAGTTTCGGATCCTCTTTCATTCCCTCATCAATCCATTCCAATACAAGCCCCACAAATCCATACTTGTAAAAGTTTGCAATAAATGCCTTGTCATCTTCCCTGACAATCATTCCCTCTTCCTTTTCTTCCAATACATTGTAAAGAAGTTGATAGGTAACCCTGTATAAGTATCGGTACAGATAATCCTTGGGAACATTATGATAAATGTTAATGATAAATGCCTTATCTTTCTTTATCATATTAAAAATGGCCAGAAATCCCTCTTGCCAAGTGTCATATGTTCGATTTTCCTTCAATGCCCGCTCTGCATCTTCCTCACAAATCCACTCTGTAAGTTCTAAAATATCATGAAAATGGTAGTAGAATGTCTGACGATTCATCTCGCATTTCTCGGCAATATCGTTTACTGTTATCTTGTCCAATGGTTTTTCTAACAATAATTCCTTAAATGCAAATGCGATAGCAATCTTTGTGGTCGCCTTGCTCATATTCCTCTCCTTTATACCATCTTTTTACATTCCTATATTCAACCACGAACTTATATATCTGTCAAACAATATGGCAGAATTTTCCTATGGTTGACACCACCTTTTTCATATCCAACGGCTTTGCCAGATGAGCATTCATCCCGGCTGCAAGACATCTCTCCTCGTCTTCTGCAAATGCATTGGCTGTCATAGCAATAATTGGTATGGTCTTTGCCTCCGGATGACTTGATGCACGAATTTTCTTTGTGGCTTCCAGTCCATTCATCACCGGCATCATCAAATCCATCAAAACAGCGTTAAAAGTTCCTTTTTCTGCAGATTCAAATTTATCCAATGCTTCTTTTCCGTTTTTTGCCGGAACCACCTGTGCGCCTCTGTCCGTCAACAAAAACTCTATGATTTCCATATTCAAATCATTGTCCTCTGCCACCAGAAAACGCATCCCTGTTATGTCTGTATCCACATTATCCTCTTCATTTACCGAAGTCTTTTGATTATCCAACTCAAATGGTAGTACAACGGTGAAACAACTTCCTTCTCCCAGCTTACTTTCCACTGTAATGGAGCCGCCCATTTTTTCCACCAGTTGTTTTACAATAGACATACCCAGACCGGTTCCTGCATAACTGGAACGGGAGGAATTGTCCGCCTGTACAAACGGCTTGAACAATTTATTGGCGATAAAGTCCTCGGACATTCCCACTCCGGTGTCTGCGATTTTAAACTCACAGACGATTCTGTCCTCCGTCCGCTCTTTCATCCGCATACTGGTATGAATAGCGCCACCGGGCTTGTTATATTTGATACTGTTACTGAAAAGGTTAATCAATATCTTTTTCAAATGCAACGAACTGCTGAAAACATTGATTCCGCTAAAGTCATCATGCTCCACTGTAATCCGAAGCCCCGCTTCCTCAGCCTGAAAAGATACCGCCTCCGTTGCCTCTTCACACACCTGGTCTAAGTTTATGGATTCATTGTTCAAGACAATGGCATCTGTCTCTAATTTTGTCATATCCAATACATCATTTACCAGTGATAATAACAGCTTTGATGACACTTCTATTTTGTCCAGACTATCCTTTATCCGTCTCGGATTATCGCCGCTTCTTCGTATGATATTTAACATTCCCATAATGCCATTGATTGGTGTTCGGATATCGTGGGACATATTGGCCAAAAACTGGGACTTTGCCATGGCCGCCCGGTCCTTGCTCTCTATGGCTTTTTGCAATTGTTCATTGATATCCATGGATTCATACAGGGACTGTACTCGCTTATTTTGGGAAATCGCTATAATCTGATCCTTGTAATAATCCTTTTTTTCCAACGCCGCTAAGGCGGCATCTTTGTCTCCCTGCTTACCGGCATAGATATATTTAAGGTCTGCCACCGTAATGCCCACTTTGATTTCCTTCGGGTGACTTTCCATATATTGATCCATAGAAGAAAGGATTTTTTCAATCAACGCATCATCCCCGGAATCCAATCCACATTCAAACAATTCTTTACAGGTATCCATAAATTCCATCGCAGGCAACTCATCAAATTTTAAGAGAATCTGCTGTTTGAAATCTTCATATTTTTCTCTCTCACCCAATTTGTAAAATAAAGTTGCCGCACAGAGCCTGGTATCATCCGGCAATAGTTCAAAACCACGATATTTATTAACGAGATTATCATATGTCTGCAAAGCCTCTTCCATCCGATTCATCTTCTGGAAAAGAATACTTTTGTTCACATATATGTATGTCCCCATCTCTTCATCGCAGTATTTTAAATATTTCTCCGCCAACTGAAGGTTCTTAAGGGCCGCCTCATAATCCTTCTCCTGGATATAGGAAGTGGCAATATCATTGTACTCAAAGGAATAGTAAAACTTTGCATCATTATCATCTGCAATCCTCAGTGCGACACCAAAGTAGTAACGGGATACGCTGTATTCTGTCTCACAATAGGTAACCATCCCCATGAGATTAAAGCACAAAATCATCTCCGGGGTATAAGGATAACTCTGATAGTCCAATATTACAGGCTCAAGAATTTCTGTAGTTTTTCTGAAATCTCCATCCTGATAAAAAAGTCTGGCATAATGGTAGCAGTAAAGCACCCGGACTTTTGTCTTTTCCTCTTCTTCACCTAACTTCTTTTTATAAAAGGCTTTTTGGACCTCAACAGACTCCTTTTCTATTTGTTCGATTTCTTTTAAGTAATCTTGATTTTTCATAAAAACCTATCCTCTGGTGTTTATCTAAAACCTTTATCTCATATAAATTCCCCTTTATTATATCGTTGGTGGAAAAAGATGTCGATATTTTATCTCAGAATTCTTTGTTTTCTGCGCAAAAAGAAATATCCCTGCCAAAGGCAATATAATAACCAACTGTC
>JALELK010000079.1 GCA_022768745.1 Lachnospiraceae bacterium | reverse complement strand
AGGTGCTGCCTGGGCCACCGTCATCGGTCAGGTAATTGCCGCATCCATTGTGATTTGGTACCTGATGCACTATAAAACTGTGAAACTCTCCAAGGAGTGTTTCCGTCCTCAGAAAGACGCTGCACTTCTGGTGGCCTCTCTTGGTGCCGCTCCTTGTTTCAACCAGCTGGCTATGATGTTGGTTCAGATTGTGATGAACAAAACTTTAAAATATTACGGAAGTCTCTCCATTTACGGAGAGTCCATTCCCATCGCCTGCTCCGGCATTATCGCAAAGGTGTCCATGCTGGTTATGGCTTTTGTCATTGGTATTTCCCAGGGCTTGCAGCCTATCGTCAGCTTTAACTATGGTGCCAAAAAATATAATCGCGTGAAGAAATCACTGTTTTTAGCCCTTTCTTCCGCCGCCATCATATGTATTGTCTCCTTTGTGGGATTCCAGTTATTTCCAAGACAGATTATCTCTATCTTCGGAAACGGCTCCGAATTGTATTTTGACTTTGCGGAAAACTTTTTCAGAAAATATTTATTTTTCATTTTCCTTTGCTTTTTACAGCCAATCAGCGCCAACTTTTTTACAGCAATCGGAAAGCCCAAAAAAGGTATCTTTATGTCTTTGACCAGACAGATTATCTTTTTACTGCCTTTACTGATTATTCTCCCGAAATTTATGGGAATCGACGGGGTGATGTATGCCGGTCCTGTGGCGGATTTGATTGCAACCATTGTGTGTGCTATTCTGGTAATAAGAGAAATGAAACGTCCGGAATTTTCAAATAAGGAGTGATGCTATGAGTATATGTAAACTGTTCGTGTGGTTCATTATCTACAGCTTTATGGGGTGGATTTATGAATCCCTGTACTGCACCATCCGAAAACACAGATGGGAAAACCGGGGCTTTTTGCACGGCCCCATTGTTCCGATTTACGGCGTAGGAGCCTTGCTGGCATCCATTGTATTTTCTATGCTCCCTGTGGGCAACTTACAGGAAGCCAGCAATCTCCAAATTTTTGCCATCAGTTTTTTCGGAAGCATCATCTTGGAATACAGCACTTCCTGGGCACTGGAAAAATTATTCCACGCCTACTGGTGGGACTACAGCAACTGTTTTTGTAACATTCACGGCAGAGTATGTCTCTTTGCCTCCACCGGCTTCGGCCTGGCAGGCATTTTGGTGGTGCGGGTGATTTACCCCTTTGTAAACAACGCCACCGTTGGTATTCCTCCCGTTTTGATGGAACTACTGGCACTCATTTTTATGTTTTTATTTGGAATGGATATGGCACTGACCGTCTCAGCTCTTACCAATTTTGCGAAAAACTTCGCCCGGATTGAGACAGAAATCAATCAGCAGATTGCCGCCGCCTATGACAAAATTGATTCCGGTGTAAGCACCGCCATAGAAAATGTGATAGAAAAATCCGAACAGCTTCAGGAAGGCAACTTTGTGCGGAAGGAGCTAGCAGAAGAAAAAATCGCCAAGCTCAGAGAACAGCTCACCTCAGAGCGGTTGGAGTCCTTATTTGCCTCCACTTCCCGCTCCCAGCGTCACACTATGCAGGGAATCCAGGGATTTCGTCGCAGTGAGCAGGCCAATGAGATGCGCCTGCGGATGAAAGCTATGATTGCGGAAAGACGCAAGAAACATTAGTATAAATAATACGCGCCTGGGATGATTCATCTTCCAATGCAGACACGCTCCCGCTCGGGAAAAAACGTGCAGAAGTATGAATCACCCCAGGCGCTCGTTTTTATTATGTCTTTACTCCTTGGACTCGGTGATGGCCTGAAGGTTTTGTACCTGAGCCAGGATTTGATTCAGGGCCTCTGCCATGGCCTTAGTTCCTTCCAGAGATTCTCTGGTCATATTCATGGTGTTTTCACTGCTGGCAGTCAACTGCTGAGTATAGGCACTGGTATTGGAAATACTTCCGGCAATCTTTACATTGTTGTCATTAATCTGAGAGAGGAAAGTTCCCTGTCTCTTCACTCCGTCGGTCATCTCTGCAATATTGCTATCAATGACTCTGAACTGCTCATCCGTCTCCTGAATCAGCTGATTCTGGCGATTGCTGACCTCATCCAAATTACCCACCGCATCGTTTACATGGCTGGCCTCAGTAGCAAGAGTCTCCAAAATATCACTGATTTTATCGGTAGCGCTTCCGGTATCACCGCTAAGCTTTTGAATCTCACCGGCCACCACAGCAAAGCCTTTGCCCTGTTCTCCGGCTCTCGCCGCCTCAATAGAGGCGTTTAATGCCAAAAGATTCGTCTGGTCGGTAATACTCCGAATCAAAGAGAGGATTTCCTTCGCTTCCTGTAGAGAGGAAATCAGAGACTCTGTAGCCCCGGATACTTTTTCCTTGGACTTCGCCACCATCTCTGCGCTCTGGGAAAGATTATCCACACTCTTAATACCCGCCTGGGACATCTGATGAGTCTCCATAAATTTATTCTGAATCTCCCGGCTGATTTCTGTCAGGCTTTCCAACTCGTCACTGATGCCGGTACTCATCCCCAACTGCTCCTGGATATTGTTTGCCACATCCGCCGTTCCTGTGGCAATCTCCTCAATGGAAAGCTGTGCTGATTCGGAACGATGCTCGATATCTTTCGCTCTCTGGTCGATATGTCCCACTCTTTCATTGAGAATCTCCGCAGCCTGTAAAACGTGCGCCAACACATCTTCCTGTTTGGCATTTTGTTTTGCAATCATTTCCAGTTTCTTTTCATTCAATTCCGCCATTATTCTGCAGGAGAGATATCCCAAAACCATAACCAGCAGAACGGCAAACACTTCGATTTCGTAGTCCGCAATATTGTCCGCCGATACCATTCCGTCAAACAAAGCCTTTTTTGCAACGCTGACAACATTCGCCAGCACACCGATAATGGCGTAATTCCGCAAAATCACCCGGTCGGAATAAACAATCAACACCATCAAAATCGGAAATACATAAACAAAGGTAAGTATGGTATCTCCCGTAAGAAGAACAAACGCATACAAAACAGAGTAACTGTACGCCACAATGCTTCGTATCAGTTTGTTCTCTGCATCCTTTCCGTAAATCATCCAACTGACAATCACCGGCCCTACCCCTATTACAACCAATGCTAGATAATATAGAATACTTCGCTCCCCTTTGAGCACCTCTAAAAGGTACGCTCCCGCTATGATAACCGCTGTAACTGTCCAGCCAATCATAGCAAACTTATTCAGTCTCGCTTCCTCTGATACCTGCTTTTCCATAGCAAAATCCTCCATCCTTTGTACTTATGTAATAGTATACAAAAAAATGGAGGATTCTTCAATCTTTCTATCTATTATATCTAATTTCTTTAGGCGGTCTGTCCCACAATCTCCGCGGCTTTTTCCAATGCATCGTCAATGTGTTTGCAGAAATGCTCCCGACCAATCTTCTGATCAAATCCCGCTTTTTCCATCATATGCATTGGTTGCTCATTTGTATGGGAAAGAATCAGTGTGATTTTCTTCTTTTTGCAGTCCTCATAGAGTAACTCCAAAGAGTGTAACGCCGTGGCATCAATCGCTCCCACACTTCGCATACGAAGAATCAACACCTCATCCTTTTCTCCCACAGAAATATCTAAAATTTTGTCAGCCGCACCGAAAAACATAGGACCACTGATTTCATAAACCAGAACTTTCTCCGGC
>JALELK010000054.1 GCA_022768745.1 Lachnospiraceae bacterium | reverse complement strand
CTTTCATGTTTCTGATTTCAGCAAGAATTGCTCTGCCTCGTCTTCCTTTGAGATTTGTTATATTTGGTTTTACATACCTGATAGCGTGCATACTACAATACCTCCAATTATTTTGCTATTGATCTCTAAAATCCGTAATCTTCGCAGATGATATCAATTTGCATATTTTCTTCCACTGTATGCAATCCCGGATAGTACCCGTACATAACAGAAAGCGGCACTTTTTTGATCAGCTCTTTGCTTGGAATTTCTGTCCGAATGTATAATGCCCGGTATACAAATCCGATCCAATAAGCCACCTCTCCAGATATCGTAGGTGTTTCCACTGAAACAAGCTGTTCGCCGATCTCTGGGAGGATGAAGTCCATACATTCCCTTTCTGTTTCCAGTTGGAAGCGGGAATATTCGGTATCCATGGCTCTTCTGCAGAAATCACATTTCATGTATAGCTCAACGAAATTATCGAAAACGTATCTTTTTGCTGCGTATTCGAAAAGCATTGCCTGTGTCTCGCATATATCATAGTTAATTCCACTTATGGAATGGTTTTCATCATAAACTCGGGCCATAGTCTTCTTCCTCGCTTTCATTCTTATTTTCTCTATTTTCTTCTTGTAAATTTGTATCACCTTCAACTACAATTTTGTTTGGAATATCTAAATGTAGTGACTCCATCATTTCATTCAAATATTTTCCTTGCCTCATATACTTCACAGACATTTGATCTACAATATTTTTTCCTTCATTTCTCCTATCAATAGTGTACTTTCTTACCTGTTCTGCTTCTTGTCCCATAATTTCATGTTCTGATAGGATTTCTACTTTATCACAGGCAAATTGCGATTTTAAGACATATTGCTGTCCATAATTTACTGATTTCAGGCATGCTTCCAGACCCTTATCAGTTAATCCGTAAGCAGAAAACCGTCGCATAGCTTCATTCATACGATCGTCTGCTATTTCTCCGATTACGACATCGTAATCTTTCAGACGGTTGATCCAATATGGGCTGATCCAGGAATTGTTTATTACATCAAGACGCCTTCTGTTTGCTAAAATAGCGAATACCCAATCAGATCCTGATAATCGCAATATTCTATCTTCTGGTATTTCTGATAATTTTAATTTCATTTCGTAAAACACAGGACAACTGTCCTCGTTTACAATACCTTTTGCCTGCATGGGATTTGTCCCCATATAAAATCCTTTTCCAAAATCGCATGCTTCGCGGCTAATCGGTTTTATTTTTCCGATAATTCCACCCCTGGATCCATGATATAATAATACATCTTCCATATAAGGTTCCCTCCACAAAATGTTTATTTTATTATAACTTCATTTTTTATTTCGTTCAATGTCATGTTTCACTATATATATAGCGGCAAATAAAATTTCGTCAAAAAATAAGCAATAAAATAAAGCCGCCTCTTATGAAGCGACTTTCGTATCTTTACCTCCGTGCTGCAGTACAAATGATTTCATTTACGGCATCCGCAGCGGAATAATGAAGCTGTTCTTCCGGATATTTCTCCAATGCTGCCATAAATCCGGTTTCCCCGATAACTTTTGGTATTTTCTCATCGGTGAATCCACGATTTTTCATCTCTATATGCACTTTTTCAAGATATTTCTTTTTCTGTTCTTCAGATATCTGCATTTTCTTTTTTCTCTGTTTCCGAAACTTTTCTTATTTTTCGGATTTCACTCATTGTGTTGGTCTCAGCTGCCTGTGCAGTTATACCCCCTCCCGAAAAGGTTGGAGACTGCAAGTTCTCCTGCCAGTACAAAGCTGGCAATCTGTTTTCTCTTCATTGCTTTTTCCTACTTATAAATGAAAACGTTAGTCTCCAGTCAGCCGCCCCATACAGAGCAGCCGCCGGATATTAATAATATGTATTAATAAAATGTTTGCGATAAAAAATAGTATACCATTTTCTTTGTCATAAAGGTGGACATCTTTTTCGAAAATTAACGACACGAAAAGAGGAATACATATTATTAATAGGAAAATATAAAGTGTAAGGAGGAACATTTCTTTGCAGATCAGACAACAATATAATGCACAGATAATGAATGATTTAGGAATTACAGGAGAAAAACAGTCCGATTTTGAGCAGAAGATACGCAAGATCGAGGCAGATACCAACGACGCGATCGGGCATCGTTCAGACAGAGTCCACATTGATATCTGCGGTCTCTCATTCGATCTTCCTTTATCCCTGTACCGCCCTGTTGAGATTTTATGTAAGCACCAGAGCAGCGATTATCCTTTTCTGCATGAAAAATATGGAAAAGAGTTGATCCGTTCTCTCATTTCTCACTATCTTATGAATGACAAGGAATTGAAAAGAGAAGATAAACGTGAGGTATTGGAGAGGGCAAAGCAGGATTGTGCAAGACTCGGCCTGCCAGAACCACTGAAGGATGACGAATGCCGGTATGTCGTGCAATGGGTAACATATCAGTGCAACAAGATCTCCAACAGCTTCTTTAGTTAAAATATTTGTACAAGAAAAAAGACTGGATTTCTCCAGTCTTTTCCTTTTAACACGCAACATTATCCAGATAGGCGGAAATTGCCTTTTTCTGGATTTTTTCTTCTTCCGTTACCGGCTCGTAGACTTCATCTACATACTTGAGCCAGTAAAGAACATCTCTCCTGCGACCAGGGCTGTTGTTAAACAGATCTCCCAGTCTTGTCGGACATTTTCGATATGGTCCGATGTTGATCACAACAGACTCGATATCATCTCCTCCGACCTTAAACATGGAATGACCTTTATAGCGATATGCTATATCGCCATTTTTCAAGGTCACCTTTTCTCCCTCGATCGCAGTAAATATAATTTTTTTGGCTCCATCCGCCGCGGCCTTCGCATTTTTGCAGTTTTCTTCTCCAGCAAAACTGCAAAAATGCCATTGCTTTTTATCTTTATAATGCAACGGCACAGCGATGCGAAACGTATCACCTGGACTGTTATCAATCCGTATGTTACCGTAAACGATAAACACCGGATGTCCTCCATTATCAATGGATAGCACTCCCTCGTCTTTTAAATAGGCGATACAGGAATATTCTCCATTATTTGCTATAATGAGGGCGATAATTGTATCGCCTGGTGATAGTTTTGCCGCTCTTGTTGCCATCTGCGGCTTCTCGGGGTTCTTGCTGTTCCAGCAGTTCAAAACTACCTGTTGTCTTCCTGCCGAAACGAGCAAACCCGTTTTCCATCCTTCTGAGCGCCCTTCTCCGGGAATAACGTTCAGAACTTTGGTTAGGATACACATCCTGTCCTTTCCTTTGAACAGGATTTTACTTTCACTCATTTTGCATATCCTCCTTTCCATGTATGAATGTTTACATGGTAAATATGAGATAAAAAAATACAGCCACCGAAGTGACTGTATGTTCTGTGTTCTTATTGCTTATTTGAGATTGCCGAT
>JALELK010000039.1 GCA_022768745.1 Lachnospiraceae bacterium | reverse complement strand
GAAGGATGCCCGCACATCATCCAAATCTTTAAAGAAATCCAAGTGCTCTGCTTCCACATTTAAAATAATGCTGTATTTCGGGAAGAAGGAGTGGAAACTGTTGGTGTATTCGCAGGCCTCTGTGATGAAAAGATCAGAGTTGCCCACATGAATATTGCTTCCGATGGCTTTTAACATGCCTCCTACGGAAATGGTAGGGTCTTCCTCTCCGGCCAGCAATACCTGACTAATCATAGAGGTGGTTGTGGTTTTTCCGTGGGTACCGGCCACTGCAATGGAGCGGGCATAATGCTTCATAATCAGTCCCAAAAGCTGTGCTCTGGTGAGCATAGGAATACCGGCCTCTACCGCCGCCGCAAACTCCGGATTGTCCGGGTGAATGGCTGCAGTGTAAACCACAAGATGTATATCATTTGTAATGTTTTTCTCGGACTGAGGATAAGAAATCCTGGCGCCTAAAGAACACAGGTGTCTGGTCAGCTCGGATTCCTTGTTGTCAGAACCGGATACTTGAAATTTTTCGTCCAATAATATTTCAGCCAATCCACTCATACTGATACCGCCGATACCTATGAAGTGAACGTGGCAGGGTGTAGAAAAATCTAATTCATACATAATATTGTTCCATCCGTTTTTTGTAATAGTTAGCATATTCTTTAAAAAAAAACATACCTATTTTTATTATAGCGGTATCTCCGCAATTTGCAATAATGGATTATTTTCAATTGAATTGTACAAAACATCCAATAAAATTCAGATAATTTATATGATTATGGGAATATTGTTGCAGAAAAAAGTATCTATATGCTATACTTTATATACAAATTTATGTTTCGTCTTACATATAGGGTATATAGGGATGTGAGACTGTATCAAAAGAGGGGTATAGCAATAGACGACAGAATGAGAAAAGACGAGAGGTGACTAACTATGATTCACAAAGAAATGATTGCCATGCTGCTTGCCGGCGGACAGGGAAGCAGATTGGGAGTGTTGACTTCCGACGTGGCAAAACCGGCAGTGTCCTTTGGCGGAAAATACCGTATTATCGACTTTCCACTGAGCAACTGTATTAACTCGGGGATTGATACAGTTGGGGTATTGACCCAGTACCAACCTTTGGTTTTAAACTCCCACATAGGAATAGGTATTCCTTGGGATTTGGACCGAAACAATGGTGGAGTGGCTATTCTGCCACCATACGAAAAAAGTGATGCCAGTGAGTGGTATTCGGGTACAGCCAATGCAATCTATCAGAATATGAAGTATATGGAGGCATACAATCCGGAATATGTACTGATTTTGTCAGGAGACCATATCTACAAGATGGATTACGAGGCTATGCTTGATTTCCACAAGCAAAACAATGCAGATGTGACCATTGCGGCTATGCCGGTTCCCATAGAGGAGGCCAGCCGTTTCGGTATTGTAATCACAGATGAGGAAAAACGTATTTTAGAGTTTGAGGAGAAACCGGAAAATCCTAGAAGCAACCTGGCTTCTATGGGTATTTACATATTTAGCTTCAAAGCTTTAAAAGAATCTCTGATTGCTATGAAGGATCAGAGTAACTGTGATTTCGGTAAGCACATCATTCCCTATTGTCATGAGAAGCAGGAGAGATTGTTTGCCTATGAGTATAATGACTATTGGAAGGATGTGGGAACCCTTGGCTCATACTGGGAAGCCAATATGGAATTGATTGATTTGATTCCTGAGTTTAACCTGTATGAAGAGTATTGGAAGATATATACCAAGCAGACCATTATTGAACCTCAATATATCGCTGAAAGTGCCAATGTAGAGCGAAGTATCATTGGTGCCGGAGACCAGATTTACGGACAAGTTTCCAATAGTGTTCTGAGTGCGGGAGTTGTTATTGAAGAAGGCGCTGTGGTGAAAGACTCCATCATTATGAAAAATACTCATATTAAAAAGGACGCATACATAGAAAAAGCCATTATAGCGGAGGATTGTACCATTGGTGAAGAGACACAGATTGGTGTGGGTCAGGAGGCTCCAAGCCAGTTGAACGCCAGCATTTATGCCTTTGGTTTGGCCACCATCGGCGCAAAGAGTGTGATTCCACCTAAGGTTAAAATTGGTAAGAACACAGCGATTAAGGGAGAGACAACAGAAGCGGATTATCCGGGAGCAGAATTGCCAAGTGGCGGATATATCATTAAGGCAGGTGACGAATCATGAAAGCATTAGGAATTATTTTGGCAGGTGGTAACAGCAGCAGAATTCAGAGCCTCTCAGAGAAGAGAGCCATCTCGGCAATGCCGGTGGGATGCAGTTACCGATGTATTGATTTTGTGTTGAGTAACATGACGAATTCCAATATCCAGACAGTAGCTGTTTTGAGTCAGTACAACGCCAGATCGTTGAATGAGCATCTCAATTCATCCAAGTGGTGGAATTTCGGTAGAAAACAGGGAGGATTATTCCTGTTTACTCCCACCGTTACGGCGGAGAACAGCTGGTGGTATCGCGGAACAGCCGATGCTATGTGGCAGAACATCGATTTCTTAAAGAAACGCCATGAGCCATATGTAATTATCACCAGTGGTGATTGTATCTACAAGATGGATTTCAACAAAGTGTTGGACTACCATATTGAAAAGCAGTCTGACATCACTGTGGTATGTGCAAAACTTCCGGAGGGAGACGACCCTAAGCGATTTGGTCTGGTCAAGATGGATATGGAAGGACGGATTACCGACTTTGAAGAGAAGCCGATGATTTCCTCTTCTGATATTGTATCCACCGGAATTTATGTAATCCGCAGAAGGATGCTGATAGAACTTTTAGAGCAGTGTAACGAAGAGGGCAGATACAACTTTGTTACAGATATTCTCATTCGCCAGAAGGGATTGAAAAAGATTTATGGTTATATGATGGATGGCTATTGGAGCAATATTGCCTCTGTAGACAGCTATTATCATACAAATATGGATTTCCTGAAAAAAGATGTGCGGGATTATTTCTTCCATCAGGAGCCACAGATTTATTCCAAATCCTATGATTTGCCACCGGCAAAGTACAACGCAAATTCTTGTGTGAAAAACAGCTTGATTGCCAGCGGCTGTATCATCAACAGTACAGTAGAAAATTCCGTACTGTTCAAAAAGGTATTTGTGGGAAATAATACGGTAATCAAAAATTCGATTATTTTAAATGGCGCGTATATTGGGGACAACGTGGTCATTGAAAACTGTATTGTGGAGAGCGGCGAGACGATTTTAAGCGGAAGCGAATATAAAGGAGAAGATGGCATTCGAATTGTGGCGGAGAGAAAGAACCGATATGAGGAGAGCCAGCTAAACGGGGAGGGCTAGATATGCAAATTACAGATGTGCGAATTCGTAAGATTGAAAAAGAGGGAAAGATGAAAGCAGTGGTTTCCATCACCATAGATGATGAGTTTGTGGTTCACGACATTAAAATCATCGAGGGTGACAAGGGAATGTTCATTGCTATGCCAAGTCGGAAGACTACAGAGGGAGAGTACAAGGATATAGCACATCCTATTAAATCCTCTACCAGAGAGGAGATTCAAAATCTGATTCTTCAAAAATACAATGAGGAACTCTTGACTATGGAGTAAAACAGGGACAGAGGGCAAATCACAAGAATGTGGTTTGCCCTCTTTTTTTGTGCTATAATGATTCCACTGTGCAGGCATTTGCCAAGCCGCCGTAGGGAGCCACCGGGGTATAGCCGCCTTTCCGCCGGCAGGATTTTAGACAAAATTGTAAAATTTGTGAAAAGGTGGCATTCCCTTAACTTTTGTGTCCGGGCATCGTTTCGACTGCAAACTTATGTTGCACCTCTGTCACAGACACCCATCAGACTTTCTAGTCTGCCTAAGCGGGGTGCTTCACAAATTTTATTGTGCCCGCTCTTGGTTATGTCA